>DATBKA010000298.1:0-13681 GCA_036556105.1 Ilumatobacteraceae bacterium
CGCGAGCAGCCCCTCCAGCACGTTGATCGTCGTGTGGAACGATCCGTGGGTCGCTCCTTGTCCGAGCTGACAGTTCCAGCCGCCGTCAGGCATCTGTTCGCGCAGCAGGTAGTCGACCAACTGTTCGCGGCGGGAGTCGTCGATCCGGAACCACGACAACAGGCCCAGCGCCATGCCGGTCGCGCACGTCTCGCTGCGCGGCACCGACACGGTCACTCGGATCCCTCCGTCGTGCCACAGCCCCTCGTCGAGGAACAGTCGAGTCGACGCCTGCGCTCGTGGATCGTCCCCTGGCAGGCCCAACTGCCGCAGGAGCATCAACGTGTACGTGGTGGAGATCCACTTGCGACCGTACAGGCGTGGCGTCCATCGCCCAGAAGCGTCGCGATGAGCCAGCAAACGCTGGCCCCATCCTTCGGTCGCGACGCGGCGTTGCTCGGGCATCCACACGTCGTCCGGAGCATCGAGCAGGTCGCGCATCACCTGCCAGCGAACAGCCGGGTCGCCGTGCAACAGCCAGTCGACGACCATGGCTACCGCTTCACCGTCCCTGGGCAGGCGATCTCGCCCATGGCAGTTCCTCCCGAGGCTCCGTGCTCCTATTGATCTGCCTCGACGGAGGAACGGCCAGAGGAATCCGTCCCACAGCGATGACATGCCAGCGCACCCACCGTCGCCCGCAGTCGGCGCGCCACCCTGCGTCGTGTGGGACGGATCGCGCCGACGCCTCGGTAGGTCGAACGACTCAAACGCCGACAGGGCCCGGCCGGAGCGACCAAGTGGCGAGTAGTTTCGGCGTGTGCTGGGACGGCACCGTACGACGAGCGCGATCTTGACCCGGTCACGACTGGAGCGGCTGGCGCACGGCAAACAGCTCGTCATCCTCGACGGTCCGAGCGGATACGGGAAGACGACGTTCGGCGAACAATTGCTCACCGCGGCCGAGCTGGCGCGCGCCCGAGTCCGGCTGAGAGGATCGACCGACGCGGCCGGTTTGATCGATGCTGTCGTACGCGCGTTTCGCCGTGCTGGTCTCAGCGACCTGGCGAACAGCACGGAGGGCTCTCCCGACGGCGCGGTCGATCGGCTGCTGGCGGCTCTGGCACAGCGCAGCGACCCCGTGATCATCATGATCGACGAGGCCCAACTGCTGACGAGCGACGGTGTCGACGCGCTGGCGGACCTGGCCAGTGATCTTCCACCCGGCTGTCGGTTGATCGTCGCCGGTCGAGGCATCCCGGCCCACCGCTTCCAGCGTTCGTGTAGCTCCGTCGTGATCGGGGCGGCGGACCTGCGCTTCGAGGTAGACGAGGTTGCCGAGATCATCGGCCTCGACCCAGCCGATCCACTGATCGACGACGTGGTGCGGATCACCGATCGTTGGCCAGCCGCGGTTGCCCTGGCGGGAGCGAACCTCGACAGCGATCCGTCATGGTCACCATCGAGACCACTCGGGGAGCGGCGGATCGTCGAGACGTTGCTCGACCAACTACTCGCTTCGTTGCCACAGACGACGCGACGAGCGCTGTCGAGTCTGGCGCGCCTGCCGCTGCTCGACTCGGAGATCGTCGAACACATCGGCGGGCCAGCGGCACCGGCGGCGTTGGTCGAGGTCGGCTTGCCCCTGCAACGAGTCGGGCGCTGGTCGGCAATCCCCGATGCGATACGCGAGTCGCTGCGCGGCGGTCCTCTCGAGCCCTCGGTCGCCCGGTGGGTCGCCTCTCATTACGCAGAAGTCGGTGAGGTCGCGACGGCGATCTCCCTCCTCTCCAGCGAAGGGCAAGCGGAGGCAATCGCCGAGCTCTTGGCGGGCTTGCACTGGGGCCAGTTGGAGGAGGTCGGGCTCGGCACCTTGCGCCTGCTGCTCGACATGATCAGCGATCACCTCGACGAGCAACCGCGGGCACTGCTGAACGCGGTCTGGGCCGCGGATCGGCGCGACCCTGTGTTGAAGGTGGCGTGGATCAGCATGGGCCTGGCGAGACTGCCCGAGGGCCCGGCACGGCGCGCGCTGCTTGCCGAGCAAGCGATCGAAGCAGCTCGCAGCGGCGAGATGGCGCTCGCCGCGCGTCAGGCCGCACAGATCCTTGCCGGTGCGCCGGCCGGCGAGACCATCACCCGTGGCCGGGCCAGCGTCGCCATGGGCATGGCCCATGCGTTCTGCTCCACGCCAGCGGAGCTGCGCAAAGCGGAAGTCGTGCTCGACGATGCCATCGCTCAGTTCCACGTTGCCCAAGAGACGCGGTGGGAGGCCTATGCCTTGGAACGATCGGCATATCTCGTGGCCTTCAAGCGTGGGGCGTACGTGCGCGCCGCGGAGCAACTCGAGGCATCCATCACCCTCGGCAGCACGGAGAGCCGCGATCGCCTCACCGCGCTGACGTCGTACGCCGAGGTACTGTGCACGCTCGGGCGAATCGACGAGGCACGAGCCGCGGCAACCGAGGCGCTCGTCATCGGTCAGAGGTGGGCGGACTCGTTGGCGGTGGGCTTCGCCGCATGGACGTTGGCGTGGATCGCTGCGTACAGCGAGGACACACAGGCAACTCACGCCGCGCTGCAGATCGTCCACGACAACCCAGGTCCGTGGCTCGATCAGTACGCCGGGCACGAGTTCCTCGTCGACGCCGCGTTGATGATGACGATGATCGACGACTCGTGCGGGCTCGGCCACTACCTCGAGCGCGCCAAGTCGCACATGCATGCCAACGACGATCTGCTGGCACTTCTCAATGCGCGAACGGAGGCGATCGACGGGGACCCTCTACGGGCACTGACGCTGCTCGCCGATCTCGAAGGCACGGCGTACGCCGATCCCGGGCTGGCCTGGCAACGAGCGCTGGTGTCAGCCGTGGCCGAGTTGCGCAGTGGGAACCGCGAGCGCGCAGAGGAGCTCGTCGGTCAGGCATTGAGGACGACGGATCTCCTCGGTCTCACCGACTTGGCAGAACGCTTCGAAGGTCGGCTCGTTCGGATGCTCGCCCCGGTGTGGCCGCGCCACGCCGGTCGGGAAGCCAAGAGCATCGTCCATCTGACGATGTTCGGCGGATTCAGCGTGCGCCGCGGCAGCGAGGACTGCACGCCGGCGGCTGGTCACGGAGCAACGATGATCAAGTTGCTGGCGCTGCGCGGCGAACTCACGGCCGAGCGGATCATCGATGCGCTCTGGCCCGTTGCCGACCTTGCCACTGGACGGCAGCGATTGCGCAACCTGCTCAACCGTGTTCGCTCACAGAGCGGCGACATCATCGTCCGCCGCGGAGACTCGCTGTCACTCCACCCCGAGGTGGTCGTCGACGTGACCGAGTTCGAGAAGGCAGCGGCCGAGGTGTTCGCGACCGATGGTCCGCGGCGCGCCGGCGTGGCGCGCCTGGTGCTCGGCACCTGTAGCGGCGAGTTGCTGCCGAGTGACACCTATGAAGACTGGGCCGCTGGTCCGCGCGAGCGGTTGAAGCGGCGGTTTCTGAGCCTCGTCGACATCGTCATCGACGACAGCTTCGAACGCGCCGACCTCGACGATGCGGTGCGCTGGCTCGACGTGGCCATCGCGGTCGAGCCGCTCGAAGAATCACGGTACGTCCGAGCTTGCGAGGCGCTGCTCGTGCAAGGGCGTCGCGCTACCGCCCGTCAGGTGGCCGGGCGGGCCCGGGCGATGCTCGAAGATCTGGGAGTTGCGCCGAGCCGTCCACTGCTCGTTGCTCTGGAGGCTGTCGACGCAGCGTGAGCGCCTCCTCAGCCAGTCGCTGGGCGAGCCGCTCGAGCTCCCGACCATCGCAGATCGGGACGATCTCACCCGAACGAACGACCTCCGCATGGCCGACGATGTGACCCTCGATGGCCTCGGCTACCAGCAGTCGCACCACGAGCGTGACCGGCGGGGTGAACTGTTCGGGATCGGAGAGGTACCTCTTCATCATCGCGGTCCGCGAGTCGCGGCAGCCGCCTTGACTGTTCGACGGCGGCGGGCCGCGATCACGACCAACATCAACCCGGCAACGATCGGCAGCACCGCCAAGGTCACCTCGATGGAGACGTCGCCACCGGTTCTCGGTAGACGACCCGGGACGGGCACCGGCGCCGGAACCTGCTCTGGAAGTTGCCCAGAGGTAGGCGCCGGCAGGGCGACCACGACGACCGGCTCGCCGGCGAGGTGATCGAACGCCAGCGGACGATCGACCACGAGCGAGCCGAACCCGACGATCGTTCGCGTCTCCGCGGTCGACGTGCCGGGGTTGATCGTGATCACCTGACCGATCATGAACCCGGCCTGCGGGTCGATCGACGCGTACATCGGGTCGGTGCTGATCGGAAGATGTGTGTCTCCCGCCACCTCGGCGCGGGCCGACGTGAACGCGGAGGCAGCGAACGTCGGGCTGCCGACGAGCGTCGACGGCAGGATGGCCACCTCGACGATCGGTCCCTCGGTGAAGCATGACGGTCCCTCGGCCCACGCGACGGGCTGCCCGTCGATCAACTCGACGATCTCGCCTTGATCGTTCATGTACAGCGTCTCGGCCGTCGCAGTGTTCGCATACGAGATTCGGCATCGACCAAGGTTGGCTCCGGCGTCGCTGGGGCGGCCCGGCAACGCGATCGGCGCCGTGGGGGCTGCGACTACCTCGGGAGCGGCGCCGACTGCGGCGAGATCGGGTCCCGGCACGGTGGGCGGTCGGGCGGTCGATGTCGCTGTCGAGTAGCCACCCTCCCAGCGCAGGTGGTAATCGAACGGATTCTCCCAATGGCTCTTCTCGCGGTTGAAGCGGACGACCCGAGGCGCCAAGCCGCCTGGTGCGATCTGCATGCCCGGTTCGCCCGGCTTGAACTGCGACTCGATGAACTCGGTCCCTCCTTTGACGAACGTTGCCGACTCACCGTGTTGTGCCTGCAGGATCGTGCTCTTACGCATGTCGTCGAGCAGTGCCGCGTGCTCCTGCGCCGTCAACGGCGATCCGTCGAGGTGCGTGAAGGCGATCGGGTCGATGTCACCCGTGACCGGCACGAAGCGTCCGGTCTTGTTGTCGAGCATCTCGATGACGTACTCCTCGTCGCCGATCGAGCGAAGGCGGAAGCCGCGGTACTGACCGGTGCCCTTGCGGATGGTGTCGTCGATCGCATTGCCCTTGTAGTTGAAGCTGACGTCGATGAACCCGCGCTTGCTCCAGTACTTGTAGTCCTTCTCGAACTTCTTCCACTCGCTCGTGCGTTGGACGATCCGATTGACGGCTTTCTCCCAGTCGGGCGTCCCCGCCTGAAAGCCGCGCTGTTCGAGATAGGCCACGATGTGATCGCCGAACAGACCGCCCTTCTGTTGCCACATGGCGTACGCCTCGGGCTTCTTGAAGACGAGCGACCCGAGATCCTCGGCGCGATAGCCCAGGCGGGTGTCCAGGTCGCTCACCGTCTTCAGCTTCAACACCTCCGGCTTCAACAGCGCCCCGAACCTCTTGATCCATTCGATCGACGACGCGTGCCGGGACCGGACCGTGAGCAAGAACTTGTACTTCGAAGACAGACGTTGCAGCTCGACGATCTCCTCTTCAGTGATGCCGTACAACCTGGCCGACTGCTCTGCGGTGAGCTCAGCCCCGTTGACGAGATCGTCGAGGATCGGTCCGAGCTCTTCGATCTTCTCGATCTGCGCGGCGCGGGCGAAGACCGGCGCCATCTTCAGCTGGATCGCATCCTGAGCGCGCTTCAGTGCGGCGATCGCGACCGGGCTCTTGACCAT
Source organism: Ilumatobacteraceae bacterium (assembly GCA_036556105.1). GTDB lineage: Bacteria > Actinomycetota > Acidimicrobiia > Acidimicrobiales > Ilumatobacteraceae > JAENVT01. Next base: position 5,729 of record DATBKA010000298.1, read on the forward strand.
CTTCGCCAGAGCGATCGGCACCGCCACTTGAGCGATCGCATCCGAGCCGAACCGCGTGTACATCTGTGCGGTCTTCGTGTAGTCACCGACCTCCCAGTCGTTGGCCATCTCCGTCATCGACTGCAAGGTCACGGCCTTCGCTGTTTCGTACAGCTGAGCCGCGTCGCGCTTGCCGAACTCGGCGTTGCGGGCCAAAACGGCCGCCACCATCAACCCGGCATCGTTGACGAAGTCCTGCTTCTCGGAATCGGTGAAGCTGTCCCAGACCTGCTTCTGGTAGGCCGACGTGGCAACGATCGCCGTGTAGGGCAGCTTGGCCAGGTCGACGACACCGCCGAGCAATGCGGCGATGGCGCTTCCGACGCCTTCGACCGTGCCGACGAGGATCGCCCCGCCAAGGGCGAGTGGATCGGTCACCGGAATCGGGATCGAGTCGTCGATCGAGACCCGCCGCGAGAGGTCGGCGTCGGTGGTCTTGATCTGCGCCGGCTGGATCTCGACAATCGTGCCGTCTTCCAGCGTGGCCCATCCCCACGGCGTGAAGGTCGCGGTCGTGCTGGTGCCCCCGCTTCGGGCCACATCGCCCGTGCCACGCGGGTCGCTCCAGCCCGTCGTGATCTTGACGTTGAACTCCATTGACTCGGCCGGGTCGAGGACGAGCTTCGCCGGCACCGACAGTGTTCCGGGCACGCCGCCAGTCGCGTTGTAGGTGAGGGTCATCACGCCCGCGTTCCCACGCACTTCCGGGAACAGCGGCCCGAGCTCGAGCTTCGCCGAGGTTGACAGGTTCTTGACCGTGCCGCGGATCGTGATCGGGTTGCCGGCCGGCAACAACGCCCCGTTCGCCGGGATGAACACGTTCGATGAGAAGCTGACGAGGTACTTCGGTTTCACCGACCAACGCAACTTGCGCGCTCCGGTCACGTCTTGGTCGTCGCTCGTGTGCCCGGTGGCGAGGGCCGAGAACTCGACCTCTGCGTCATCGGTGGCGCGGAAGGTCGCTGTGAGTTGTCTCGTCTCGCCGGCAGCGAGCGTGCCGACGACGAACCCGTCAGTCGGGTCGGGGGCCACCCCGCCCGTCTGTTCGACGGCGAGCAGTTGTCCGGCAGCGGTGCGATCGACGCGCAACGAACGAAGGTTGACGTTCGTCATCGGTCCGGCCGTCGTGTTCGTGAGCTTGATCGTCAGCGTGGCGTCGACCGGCTCGGGCCCGTCCGGGCCTTCCGGTTGATCGGCGAAAGGCGGGTCGATCGCCAACTCGACCTGCAGCGCGGCGCCGATCTCACCCGGGCTGGAGGCTTCAGCGACCACGTCGTTGCCTGCGGCGTCCTTGCCGGTCAGCTTGGAGTGGAGGTTGTAGTTGCCGACAAGCGCCGGCTGGAGGTGCATCACGAACGCCGCCGTACCCCCCGGGGACAACGAGAACCCGGCCGGCGCTGGTGCGGGCGTCGGCCCGTCGATCACGGTGAAAGCCGTCGCCGGCGCCGCTGTCAGAAGCGCCTGATCGAAGGTCAAGCCGGTGAGGTCGCCCAACCCTTCGGCGGAGGCCCTGGCAGTCACCTGCACACCGAGTGGTGCGTCTTGATCCAACGGTGGGACGACTCCGTCGAGAAGGTCGACCGACACGCTCAGCGTCGGCGCCGCGAGCGTGATCTGATGCGTCGTCGTCGACTCGCGCCCGGCGAGGTTGCTGACCTTCAACGTCACCGTGTAGTTGCCCGGCTTGGTGTAGGTGTGCGAGACCGTGGTGCCTTGGGCGGTGTTGGTCGCGCTCGTCGGGTCGCCGAAGTCCCAGGTCTCGGTGAGGAAGCTGTTCAACGAGTCGGTGGAAGTCGACGTGAACGTGTAGGTACCAGGCGCCGTGAAGACCGGCTCGGAAATGCTTGCGGTCGGCACGCCGATCGGGTTCATGTCGAGCGCCATCGGAATGATCGTGATGCCGCTCGACGCGGTGTCCGTGGCCCCTTCGACGGCGGTGGGCGCCGCCGCGGCGCTGAGCCACGGCTTGCCGATGGCGATCTGCAGATCGGAGAAGACGTGCGGTCCGTTGGCCGGGTTCGTCTCCCACTTCATGAGGTACGGGCACGTCGTTGTGCCCGTCGCGTAGCTCTGCCCACGCAACACCTGAACACCGCCGTCGCAGGCCTCCTGACGAACGAAGCGGAACCCGTTGATCTCCGCCGGCGTCAGTCGCGACCATGGACGGCCGGTGTACGTGCCGGCGCTGTCGGGGAAGCGCACGAGCAGTTCCGTTCCGCCGGACGTCCCACCGGCGTACGGCTCACCACACTCCGGGGCCTGGCCGACGGGTAGGCACTTCGGCCATGGTGTGGGCACCCCGCCAGAAACCGAGAACGTCACCAGTCGTGAGTCGCCTTGCACCGGGACGAGTGCTGGCGACGCCACCCCCGTCGCCCCGGTGGCGAGTCGGGCAGGCACCTCGTTCGTGATCCACGCGCAGCTCGTTCCGTTGGAAACGGTCTCGCAATGCCAGGTGTAGTTGTACGTGCCTTGCCAAGCGCAGTCCTGCCGAAAGCCTCGGACCACGTCGCTGCCGACGAAGCTGACCGCCGCGGCCGGCATCACTCCCGTCGGATCGGCGGAGGTGAGGTACCACTCCGGTGCCGTCGACGGAAGTGCGCACACCGAGAGGAGCGGGGGTGCCTCGTCCAACGCCTGTGCGGTCTGCGGGGACGGCACGACCGAGACGCCCACGGCGGAGGCGATCATTGCAACGAGGGCGAGCAGAAGGAACTTCAGGCGCAGTTTCGGTGACGACATGCACCGCAGCATGCTGAGCGGCCGTCCAACGAACGTCCGACTACTAGTCGATGAGCACCCGCGTCAGCTCGGCCGCGGAGATCTCCCGACACGCGGGGGCGTTCTGACCCGCCCACAACGGCGAGAAGTCGTCACTTCCGTTGGCTTCCGCGGCGGCGCGAAGTGGCGCAACGGCTGCGGCGGCCAGCGGGAACTGCGGAGCGATGTCGGTCAACGGACCGAGCTCGCGGATCAAGCGGTTGACGATCCCGCGCGCCGGCCGCCCGGTGAACACGTTGGTCAGCGCCGTGTGACGCGCCGCGTCGCTGTGGAGGGCCAGGCGATGCAGAGCGCTGATCATCGCCTCCGGGCAGAAGAGGTACGCCGTGCCCACTTGCACCCCGGCAGCACCCAGGGCCCGCGCCGCTCTGACGCCGGCGGCGTCGGCGATCCCTCCGGCGGCGACAACCGGAACCTTGAGCGCCCTGACGAGTTGTGGCACGAGGGCGACCGTTCCGACCTGCGTCGTGAGATCGTCCGACAAGAAGATGCCGCGGTGACCTCCGGCCTCGAGGCCTTGGGCGATCACGACATCCGCTCCATGGGCCTCCAGCCACAGCCCCTCGTCGACGGTCGTCGCCGAGGCGAGGATCGTCGCACCCCACGACCGCACACGGGCGACCAGCGGCGGCTCCGGCAGACCGAAGTGAAAGCTGACGATCGGAGGGCGGAAGTCTTCGAGCACATCGGCGGCCGCGTCACCGAACGGCAGCCGTCCCGGGCCGGCGGGGATGTCGGTCGGGTCGATGCCGTACTCGTCGTAGTACGGCTCGAACGCCGCTCGCCATCGTGCTTCCGCTGCTTCATCGGGTTGGGGTTGCTGATGGACGAAGAAGTTGACGTTGTACGGCTTGTCGGTGGCGGCCAGAATCGCCTCCAGGTCGACGCGGATCGACTCCGGGGTCGACATCGCACACGGCAACGAGCCAAGCCCTCCGGCGTCGCTGACGGCGATCGCCATCGAAGCGCCCTGCGCTCCAGCCATCGGCGCCTGTATGACCGGATGCTCGATGCCGAGCAGCTCGGCCAGCGGAACAGGGACGGACATGTCAAACCCCCAATCGCTGGACGTCGATGTCGTGGCGGTGGTGCTGCACTTCGTGCTGCGTGTGCAACGCCACCCACGCCAGCGTCCGTTCGGTTGGCCGTGGATAGTTGTAGATGGCCGTGCGCTCCCACGTGTCGTCGTCGAAGCGGGACAACACGCCGGCGAACAGCGCCGCCGCGTCGCGCATCTGTCGAGCGACCGCCAGCGGGTCTTGGTCCGCATAGCCGTCGTGTTCGACACGCTCGTCGCGGCCCATCAGCCCGAAGTCAGGACGGTCCACTCGCCGTGCGGCAAGGAGCCGTTCACGCTGTACGAGCAACACGTCGCGGACATGGCATCCGTACTCGTGGATCGACCACGTCGTCGGATCGGGTCGGCGCTTGATCCCGTTCGGAGTCGACTCGACGATCTCGGCCAGCCGATCGACTCCGGCGACGATCGCTGCGCCCGCCTGCCGGCACTTCGTCAGGTCGTAGACGAAGCCGCACTCGGCACAAGCCGGATCGGTGGTCACGTCCGTCATTCTGTTCCCCGCCGAGCTCCCGTGCGACGTGGTTTTGGACACGCTGCCGCCACGAGGAATGTTGAAGCGAGGATTCGGAGCGCGCACCGACCATGATGAGCCGATGCACAAGCGCGGGGTTGGGTTGGTGGCCTTGTTCGTCGCGGCCTCGATGGTGGTCACAGCATGCGGAGGTGGAGCGGACCCAAAGGCAGTCGACAGAACGGCGACGGAGGCTTCGTCGGGAGATCCGCAGTCATCCGACGCGCCCTCCGACACGCTCTCCGACACGGCGAGCGACGCATCTGCCGAGGTCGACAGTGCCGCCCTCGACGCGCAAGCGGCGGAGCTGCTGGCGATGCCGAGCGATCAGCAGGAGGCCTTGGTGCGCGATCTCGCACTTCAGTTCGAGCGCGACCTCGCCAAGGTCTGGGGCTTGGAGGAGGCGCTGGGCGGCGCCGAGGCGGCCGACGCAGCGTTGCGTGAGGCGTGGACTCCGACCATCGAGCAGGCTCGCGCCATCAAGGTCGAGTCGCTCGCCGGCATCCGACGTAGCGCGGCGCCGGCGACTCCCAACCTCGGCGAGGGTCTGTTCGGTGGTTTGCTCATCGTGTTCCTCGGCGCCGAGGGAGTGGTGACGGCTTCGAACGACGCCAAGGAGGGAGCGAAGCCGGAGTCGCGGACGGAAAGCGACATGACACTGGAGGCGACCATCTCCAAGGCAACACTCGACATGGACACCACCCACACGTCGTCGTCAACCGGTGTGGTCACGAAGCTCAAGGTCAAGGTCGTGGTGCTGCCGTGCCCAGATGTCAACGGCCAGTTCCAGGCCACTTCCAAGATCGACATCTCGGCGACGAAGGGGAACGTCGGACAGACGGGCACGATGGACGTCAAGATCGATGGGCAAGTCGACGACAACGCCACGCTGGCGTCCAAGAACGTCGACTGGCGCATGCAGTGGGCCGACTTCGCCAGCGGCAAGGGCCAGTTCGTCGACGTGTCCGGTCGCTACTCCGGCGACTCGTTCGACGGGGTCAAGGTCAACCGCAGCGGCGGCAACGTCACGTCCGGCTTGGTGACATCCGCCGTCTCGCTCGGCGCGCTGTTCGGTCTCATGGTTGCCGGGAAGCTCGCCGAAGCCGCCCAGAAGGGATGGGAGTCCGGTCGATGCGTGAAGCTCGAACCAACCGCGTCACCCGGACCGAAAGGCCTGGAGCCGAGCAGCACGTCGACGATCACCGCCGCGCCGCGCAGCAAGGTCGACGGAGGACCAGTCGGCGGCACCGTCACAGCGACCCTCTCCGCCGGTGGCGCATCCGTCGATCCGTCGGCGGCGCCGGTGCCGGCCGACGCGACAATGACCTACACCGCGCCCGACCAACCGAACCAGAGCGGCACGGTGTCGCTCGAAGCCCGGTCGAAGCGCGGTGTGGCCAAGGCCGACATCGTCTTCGAGACGGGCGGCGCGGCCTACCTCATCGTCGGCGGGTTGGAGGATTGGCAGGTGAACCAAGTCGTCTGCGACATCATGCAACCGTTCCAGTTGTCCAGCGACATCGGGGTCATGCAGTTGTCGGGAGGGTTGTCGGGCACGTACGAGTTCAACGGTATGTTCGCCTCGCACTACACCGGCACGTACGAGATCACGCTGCCACCCGGGCCGGGGTTGCCCGGCTCGATGATCGGCACCGGCGGTGGGTCGATTGCCGGCCAGGCCGGCTCCGGAAGCGAGAACTACGTGCTGACTCCGGCCGAGCCGTGCTGATGCGTCGACGCTGCTGCAGGGCTCGCCGCGCAGCGGATTGATCTACGTTGGCGCGCACATGCGCTTCGGACACTTCGACGACTCGGCTCGCGAGTACGTCGTCACGACTCCCCAGACCCCGTATCCGTGGATCAACTACCTGGGGACCGACGAGTTCTTCGGGTTGATCTCCCATCTCGGTGGTGGCTACTGCTTCTACCGCGACGCACGCATGCGCCGGCTGACTCGCTACCGCTACAACAACGTGCCGACCGACGTCGGCGGGCGGTACTTCTACATCAACGACGGTGGCGACGTGTGGACGCCAACCTGGGCGCCGGTGCGGGCCGACCTCGACCACTTCGAGGCTCGGCACGGCCTCTCCTACTCGGTGATCACCGGCGAACGGAATGGGATTCGCGCCGAGACCTTGTACCTCGTTCCGCTGTCTACCACCGCGGAGGTCCATCGCGTTCGGCTGACCAACACCGGTGCCGGGGCGAAGTCGCTGCAGCTGTTCTCGTTGATCGAGTTCAACCTGTGGAACGCGTTCGACGACCAGACCAACTACCAGCGCAACCTGTCGCTCGCCGAGGTCGAAGTCATCGGCTCCGACATCTACCACGTCACCGAATACCGGGAACGGCGCAACCACTACGCCGTCCACTCCGTCAACGCGCCGATCAGCGGGTTCGACACGGATCGCGAGGCGTTCGTCGGCCTCTACAACGGGTGGGACGCGCCGAACGCGGTTGCCGAGGGCCGCTGCCGCAACTCGGTCGCCAGCGGTTGGGCACCGATCGGCGCTCATCAGATCAGCGTGTCACTCGCTCCCGGTGAGCAGCGCGACTTCGTGTTCGTCCTCGGCTACGTGGAGAACGCCGTCGCCGACAAGTGGGAGTCGCAGGGCGTCGTCAACAAGGCACCGGCTCAGTTGCTGCTGGACCGCTTCCGCACCAGCGAGCAGGTCGACGCCGCCATGGCCGATCTGCGTACGTACTGGGACCGCTTGCTGTCGACCTACACCGTGCGCAGCGGCGACCCGCGGGTCGATCGGATGGTCAACATCTGGAACCCCTACCAGTGCATGGTCACGTTCAACATGTCGCGCAGCGCCTCCTACTTCGAGACCGGCATCGGCCGCGGGATGGGTTTTCGTGACTCGAACCAGGATCTCCTCGGCTTCGTGCACCTCGTGCCGGAGCGGGCCCGGGAGCGGATCCTCGACATCACCGCGACCCAGTTTCCCGACGGCAGTGCGTACCACCAGTACCAACCGCTGACCAAGCGCGGCAACCACGACGTCGGCTCCGGCTTCAACGACGATCCGCTGTGGTTGATCGAGGGCGTTGCCGCGTATGTGAAGGAGACCGGTGACGTGTCGATCCTCGACGTCGAGGCGCCGTTCGACAACGATCCGGACGACACGGGAACGGTGTTCGAGCACCTGCGCCGCTCGTTCCATCACGTCCTCGAACACCTCGGACCCCATGGCTTGCCGCTGATCGGGCGCGCCGACTGGAACGACTGCCTCAACCTCAACTGCTTCTCGGAGACTCCCGGCGAGTCGTTCCAGACCACGGAGAACCGCAGCGGCGGTGTGGCCGAGTCGGTGTTCATCGCCGGGATGTTGGTGCACTGCGCACCGGACTACGCCGCCCTTGCCACCGCCGTGGGAGACGAGGCCGAGGCCGCGTTGGCCCGGAAGGCGGCGACGGACATGACGGCGGCGGTGTTGGAGCACGGTTGGGACGGCGAGTGGTTCGTCCGCGCGTACGACTTCTTCGGGAACAAGGTCGGCTCGGAGGAGTGCGACGAGGGGAAGATCTACAT
>DATBKA010000299.1:0-7398 GCA_036556105.1 Ilumatobacteraceae bacterium
TCGAACCGATGGGCGATCTGCTTGCGGCTCACGTGACGGCAGGCATCGAGCTACGCCTCGTGCCATCGCTCTGGCCGCTGCACGACATCGCCTGCGAGGGCGAGTTCGACTTCAGCATCGTGCGCATGCACAACGCCAAACCGCGCGACTAGGCGAATCGCACCCCGACGCTGCCGAGGTGCTGCACGCGCACGCTGACGTTGTCGCCGGCGTGCACGGCGACCGCTTCGGTGATGCCGCCGGTCATCACCAAGCTGCCCTCGGGGAGGGCCTCACCGCGGTCCGACAGCCACTTCACCAACGCCACGACTGAGGCCGCGGGATGGCCCATCACGGCGGCGCCGGCCGCTGTGCCGACGAGCTCGCCGTTGCGCTCCATGACCACGCCGAGCAGGCGCAGGTCGAGACCCGCCGGCCGTCGCGGTGCGCCGCCGACCACGTAGCGGGCAGCGGACGTGTTGTCGGCGATGACGCTCTGGATGTCGAACTTGAAGTCCTTGAATCGCGAGTCGATGATCTCGATCGCGGGGAGCACGAACTCGGTCGCCGCCAGCACCTCGTCGATGGATACGTCACCGGACAGCTGGCGCGACATCACGAACGCGATCTCGGCCTCGACCTTGGGATGGATCAAGTGCGTCATGTCGACCGTCTCACCGTCACCGACGCACGTGTCGCCCATCAACACGCCGAACACCGGCGTCTCCAGGCCCATCTGCACCATCTTCGCCTTCGATGTCAACCCGCCCTTGTACCCGGTGAGGCGGCGGCCGGACGCCTGCCATCGACGGCACAGCTCGGCCTGCACGGCATAGCCGTCGGCGATGTCCATCTCGGGATGAGCATCGGTGAGCTTGGCGATCTCGGCCGCGTTGCGTTGAGCATCATCGATGATGCCGGCCAGTTCCCCGATCACTCCTTCAGCAAGCGCCATCTCGGTCCTCCACTCATTCGAACGTGACGGTGCAGCTGCCCAGACCGCCGAACGCGCACGTGATCGTTTGCGGTTCCTTCAGCCAGGCCATCACCGTCAGCGAACCACTCAACACCACCTCACCAGCGCGACACGGCGTTCCCAGCTCGGCCAGCGTGTTGGCCAGCCACACCACCGAGTTGACCGGGGAGCCCTTGACGGCAGCGCCGGCACCAGTGGCGAACAGCTCGGTCTCGGGCGAGCCCGGGCGTTGCACTTCCAGTGTCATCCCGACCATCGACAGGTCGATCTCGAGCGGGTCCTTCGGATCGGTGCCGAGCACGAACACTCCGCACGACGCGTTGTCGGCGATGGTGTCGAAGACCTTGATGTCCCAGTTGTCGATGCGCGAATCGACGATCTCGAAGCACGGCACGACGTACTCGGTGGCGCGCAACACGTCGATCGCGGTGATGCCCGGGCCGTCGAGATCCCGCTTCAGCATGAAGGCGATCTCGCCCTCGGCGCGTGGCTGGATCAGCGAGTCGAGGGGGATGGTGTCGCCGTTGCGATACACCATGCCCGACATCAGCTGTCCGAAGTCGGGCTCGTAGAGCCCGAGCATGTTCTGCACCGCTGCGCTCGTGGCCCCGACCTTCTTGCCGACGATGGTCTCGCCGGCGCTGAGCCGCCGCTGGACCATTCGCGACTGGATTCGGTAGGCGTCAGCGAGCTCCATGCCAGGGGCGCGATCGCGCAGGTTCGGCACCGTGCGCCGTTCGAGGAGAGCCTGATACAACTCGTCTCCATAGAAGTTGATGTCAGTTGCGCTCAGGCCCATCGCTGTGCATCTTCACGCGTCGGCGCGGCCACGGGCAAAGTGTCGTTCCGAGTGGTGGGACGTACTCTGATCACGTGAGCAAAGCGTTCGAGCGTGACGTCACCTTCGAGATCGATGGGCACACGTTCTCGATGGCCACGTGGTCGGACGTCTCGGCGCTGTTCGCAATCCGCTTCCTCGCCAAGTACGACCGGCCCCGTCGCGGTTGCGAGTCCGGACTGTGCGGAACCTGCGAATCGCTGGTCGATGGCAAGCCGACGCGGTTGTGCCAGATGGCCTCGACCGCTCTCGACGGTGTCTCGATCGTCAGCGGGTCAAGGCCGGGTCGTTGACGAGCGACTTGGAGATCTCGGCAGCGGTGCGAACGACCATCCGCACCAGCTTGTCGTGACGATCGGCGGGCATGCGGATCAGCGGTCCGGCCACCGATACGGCAGCAACGCACGCGCCGAGGCGGTCGAAGATCGGCGCGGCGATCGACACCACACCGGGTGCCGACTCGTCGGCACTGATCGCGTACCCGGCTTTGCGGATGTCGGCAAGAGCATGGATGAGACGGGTGCGGGTGGTGATCGTGCGCGGCCCGAGGCGGGGGAGCCCGGCGGCGATCACGTCGTCGAGATCGGTCTGCGCTCCATACGCCAGCAAGACCTTGCCCGACGAGGTGGCATGGGCGGCGCGCCGCCGTCCGACCTTGGTGAACAACCCCATCATCTGCGGGCTCTCCAGCCGGTCGAGATAGACGACATCCGAACCAGACAGCACAGCGAGATGCGCGGCTTCTCCGCTGTCGTTGTGCAACCGCTCGAGCGGGACATGGCCGACCTGGCGCAGCACCCGCGTGCTGACGACCTCCTGACCGATCTCGTACAGCTTCAAGCTGAGCCGGTACCGGTCGTCGGGCGTGCGCTCGACGAAACCCTCCCGCACGAGAATGCCGAGCAGGCGGTGCACGGTGCTCTTCGGCAGCTTGACTCGGCGGCCGAGCTCGGACACGCCGAGCACCGGGTCGACGAAGCTGAACGCGGTCAGCAGTGACAGCGCCCGCGCCACGGCTGACTCCGCCGACTCGGGCGATTTGCTGGCCACGCCGCCAACACTAGACGACGTTCCGTTGTACGGGACGCGTGCTTACCAGGCGCAGTCGGCGAGGTTGTCCCAGCAGCGTCGGGTCAGCTCGGCTCCGGTGAAGTACGCGGCGCGGGCCGACCGCCGCTTGGCGTCGGTGTCGAGATGCCGTTCGGCGAACTCGCCGACGTGACCGCCGTGGTCTTCGTCGACGGTGATGTGGATCGTGTGGAACGCGTAGTCGTCCGGTTGGAGGATGTCGGTGTAGTGGGCCTTGAACCCTTGGACGACCTTCGTGTACGCGGCAGGGATCTGGTTCTCGATGCCGAGGACGCCGCCGAACATCACCTCGTGCCACGGCTCGTACAGCGCCATCCGGTAGAGGAAGCTGCTGCAGGCCATGGCGTCGATGTTCGGTGTCGCCTCCGTGATGACCTCGTCCGGCGCGCCGAGGGCGCGGGTGAACTCGAACAGCCAGTGGAGGTGACCGAAGCCGGACTTCGACGTCGTGCCGAGCACCTCCTCGGCGATGTTGTCGATGATCCCATCGGTCATCTCGTAGGGCACACGCACCACCCACGCCGAGAGCACGCGGCGGGTGTGGTAGGTCACTCCGTGATAGTGCTGACGGGCCCAGGCGACGAGGTCCTCCTTGGTCGCCTCGCCTTGCTCGGTGCGCTTGACCCAATCGGCCTGCTCCAGCGTGCGGCCCGAGGCCCGCAACTCCTCACGCATCTCGTCTACGAATGCTTCACCGTCGAATGCCATGGCGCACACGGTCTCATGTCGCGCCGTGGAGGCAAAATGATGCCGTTCCATTGATCAGAACGGTTGCCTTTCGGAGCCTCGCCGCCGGCCCCCAAGATGGCTCCATGGCAATCTTCCGTTTGGGTCACGTCGAGGTCCGCACCCCCGATCTCGAGCTCTGCGCCGCGTACTACACCGAAGTGCTCGGCCTCCGTGAGGTCGCTCGCGACGACAACCACGTCTACCTCAAGGGTTGGGATGAGCAGGACCACCACTCGCTGATGTTGACCGGCGCCAACCGCTACGGGCTCGAGCACGTGGCGTTCAAGACCGAGTCGATCGACGACCTCGAGGGCTACGAGACCACGGTCGAGAAGTATGGCTGCACGGTGGAGCGCATCCCGGCCGGCACCGAGACCGGTCAGGGCGAGGCGATCCGTTTCGATTCGCCGACAGGGCACATGATGGAGATCTACGCGTCGATGGAGAAGGTCGGCAACGGGTTGCCGTTGTTCAACCCGCCGCCGATGCCGATGGACCTCGTCGGCATCGCTCCGCCGCGACTCGACCATTGCCTGCTCACGACGGAGAACGTCCCCGACGCGGCGCGGTTCATGGGTGACGTCCTCGGCTTTCGCCTCACCGAGCAGCTGGTCACGAACGAGGGCTACCAACTGATCGTCTTCTTCGAACGCTCACGGCAGCCGCACGACATCGCCTTCACTCGCGGCGCAAATGGCGGGCTGCATCACTTCGCCTACTGGCTCGACAGCTGGGCGGAGGTTGGCAGGGCGGCCGATGTGCTGCGCATGAACGGCATCGACATCGACGTCGGGCCGACTCGCCACGGCATCACCCGCGGCCACACGATCTACTTCTTCGACCCCGTCGGGAATCGCAACGAGGTGTTCACCGGCGGCTATCGCACCGACACCGACTGGCAGACGATCACGTGGACCGAGGATCAGTTGGGCAAGGCGTTGTTCTACTACGAGAACCGCGTCGTCGAGTCGTTCGTGTCGATCTACACATGAGCGTCCCGCGCGACGACGCGCCGCTGTACCTGGCCAAGTACTCGCGCCGGCGGGTCGAGCCAGTTTCGCCGCTGGGCGAGGCGCTGCACAGCGACGAGCCGGCATTCGTGCTGCGCGCTCGCGAGCGAGCGACGCTGCGCGCCTTGGAAGAGCTGGACCGCGCCGAGGCTCCACCCGGTCGAACCGAGGAGTTCGCCCGCGAAACGGTGTCACCACGCGAACAGTTCCCTGGTGAGTTCCGCAAGCGGATCACGACCTCGATCGACGTCCGCCTGATTCGGCACGGGCAGACGCAGGGCTACGTCACCGATGGGGCGTTGACCCCGCTCGGCCAGTGGCAAGCGCATCGCAAGGGTCAGGATCTGGCCAAGAGCCTCAAGGAAGGGATGACGGTCAAGTTCCCGCACGCCCCGACGGCGCGGGCGACCGAGACCGCAGTCGGTGTGCGCAGCGGCGTGCTGCAGGCGTTGAGCCGGTACGGGATCGGCGGGGTCACCGTCGAAGAGCCATACCCACACGAGGCGTTCAAGAACTTCCAGGTGTGGGCCGGCGGGCGTGAAGTCGACGTCACCGCCGCGTTCCAGGAGTTCGCCCAGATCCACGAGGGCTACCAACGCTTCGGTGTCGGCGATCGCCCCGGATGGATCACGGAGATGAACCGCTTCTACCGCGTGCTGCAGGCCGGTGGTGACCCGATCACGGTGTGGCTGACACAGCCGCTGGTGTACTTCGAGCCGCCGATGATGGTCGTCCGTCGCCACTGGCAAGGAGTCGTCGACATCGTCAAGGAGAGTGCGCCGGGAACGGCGATCTACATGTCTGGTCACTCCGGCCCGATCCGCGCGGTTGCCGCAGCTGCCGTCGGTCATGACCCGGGCGAGCCGAACAACACCGAGGACGTGCGCATCAAGGTGTACGACGATCACGAGCATGCCGTGCTGACCTATCGGGGTCGTGGGCTCGAGCTGGAGATCCCCACGCTCGCCACACCCAGCTGGTACGCATGAGCATCGACATGCAGCCGAGTGCACGCGACCGCGGCGGCTTCCCCGGCTTCGGCGAACCGCCCGTCACCACCACGCTGCGCGTCGACAACATCGAGTACTCGATCCTCGCCGACCCGACGATGGCCGCGCTGAAGGCGATCCGCGAGATCGCCGAGCACCTGCGGCCGCCGCGCGGATGTCAGGAAGGGATCTGCGGCAAGTGCGAGTCGAGGGTCAACGGCGTCGAGACGCGCCTGTGCATCACGCCGATCGGCACGCTCGACGGCGCGGTCATCGTCACGCCGGCCCCGCGCAAGAGCATCTGGGGCTGATCCACTCGCTCAGTCGGCAGCGATGACGTGTACGTCGGGTGCGGGTCGCGACGGCGGTTCGACCTCACTCGTCGCCCAGCCGAGGTAGATCAGCCCGGTGATGTGTGTTCCCGGCTCGAACCCGCACAGCTCGGCAACCACGTCGTTGCTGCCCTTCGGGCACGTGCTCCAGTAGCTCGCCAGGCCGTGCGCGGTGGCGGCCAGGAGGATGTTCTCGATGCCGGCAGCCACGGCGTCGCGGTTCTCGGCGGTGCGCAGCGGTGAGTCGCCGGGTGCGCTGCCGACGACGAGCATCGTCGGCACGCGGAGGTACTTCGTGCGCGCCTTGTCGACTTTCTCCGGTGGGTCGCCGTGCACGTGCATGGCGTCGGCGATGACGTTGCCGAGGCGTGCTCGGGCATCGCCTTCGGCGATCGCGAACTGCCATGGCCAGGTGCGCTTGTGGTTGGGAGCCCACTGGGCGAGCTCGCAGAGCTGGCAGACGATCTCCCGCGGCACGGGGCGTTGCTTGTCGACCAGCATGCTGGTTCGGCGTCGGCGGATCAGGTCGGCAAGCTCGTTCGATTGCACGGCGCCATCATCGCAGCAGTGTCGCGGACCGCGCCCACACCACCGTTCCGAACTCCGGAACGGCATTCGTTGACCGCTTGCTGATGTCGTGAGACCGTGTGCCTCATGGCATTTGATGGTGAAGCGTTTGTCGAAGAGATGCGAGCCGAGCTCGTCGCGTCGGGCCGCACGCTCGACAAGGCGCGGTGGGTCGAGCGTGTCGTGCAGGGTGAAGCGACCAAGGAAGAGCTCGTCGGTTGGGCGCGGCAGCACTACCACGGCGTCACGTATCACACGCGGCGATTCCTGTCGATCTGGGTAGGGCGGATCCCATACGAGATGACCGAGAGCGTGATCGAGAACATCGGCGAGGAGGTACTCGGCATCCAGTCGAAGTCGGGCCACGGTCATCTGCACTGGTTGTTCCAGTTCACCCGTGCCCTCGGCGCACCCGACGAAGTGATCACCGAAGCCGCACCGAACGTCGAGGCCGTGCTGAGTGAGAGCTTCCTCTACAACTTGGCGCATCAGCGGCCGTGGTACGAGTTCCAGTTCGGCGCCAGCCTCGGGATCGAGAACCAGATCCCACCGGCGTACATCCGCGCCGTGCAGGGGTTCAAGCATCACTACGGTCACCTGCTCGAGCCCGACGATTACGCGTTCCACACCATCCACATCACCGTCGACGAAGACCATGGCGGTCATGTCGGCGAGTTCGCCGAGCGCTACCTCGACACCAACGAGAAGCGCCGCTCGGCGCGCGCTGCGTACTTCGCCGGTGCCGAAGCGACGCGCCGCTGCTGGGATGCCTACGAAGGGGCGTCCTGGTAGAGCGAGGTGAACTCGCTGACCAGCTCGACCCACTGAGCCCACAGCTGCGGCGGATAGTCGTGGCCCATGCCGGCAATGACCTCGAAGCGTGCCCCGG
>DATBKA010000300.1:0-3023 GCA_036556105.1 Ilumatobacteraceae bacterium
CTGCGCTGAGCGGCGCTGGGAATCATCCAGGACATGACAGAGCACCACACGCCCCACGAGATCGAAGATCACGACCGCGGCCTCAGCTTCGACATGTCCACGCTCATCGAGCGCCGCCGGCTGTTCAAAGTGTTCGCCGGAGCCGGACTCGCCGTCGCCGTCGCTGCGTGTGGATCCGACAGCAAGTCGTCCGGGACGTCGACCGCTGCTGCGGGAACGGATGCCGGCACGGCGTCGACCACGACAGCAGCGGAGTCGCCGTCGACAACGGCGGCGCCGGCGACGGCACAGGCGTCGACCACCGCGGCATCGGCATCGCTGGAGCCGATCCCCGAGGAGACGGCCGGCCCGTACCCCGGAGACGGGTCGAACGGCGTCAACGTGTTGACCGAGAGCGGAATCGTTCGCAGCGACATCCGCTCCAGCTTCGGCTCCAGCACGACCATCGCCGACGGCGTGCCGACGACGATCAAGCTGACGCTCGTCGACGCGTCGAGCGGCGCGCCACTTCCCGGTTCTGCTGTCTACGTCTGGCATTGCGACGCAGCCGGGTTGTACTCGCTCTACTCGCAGGGGGCGACGAACGAGAACTACCTGCGCGGCGTTCAAGAGGCGGATGCGAACGGCAGCGTCACGTTCACGAGCATCTACCCGGCTTGCTACTCGGGCCGCTGGCCGCACATCCATTACGAGGTCTATCCGAGCCTCGATGCGGCGACGAGCGCGTCGAACAAGCTGGCGACATCGCAGCTGGCGCTGTCCAAAGAAGCAAGTGCCGCGGTGTACGCCACGGATGCCTATCCGAACAGCACGCGCAACCTGGCGCAGGTCAGCTTGGCGACCGACATGGTCTTCAGCGACGGTGCCGAGCTGGAGACGCCGGCGATCACCGGCAGCGTCGAAAGCGGGTACACGATCGCGCTGACGGCAGCGATCAGAACCTGAGTTTCGTGGCACACTGGCCGTCGTGACATACCACTCTGTGATCGTCGACTGCGACGGACCGTTCGCCACCGTCACCCTGAACCGCCCCGAGAAGCGCAACGCCTTGGCGCTCGATGTGATGCTCGAGGTCACCGACGCGTTTCGCGCCGTCGGCACGAGCAATGCCATCGGGGCCATTCTCGCCGCCAACGGGCCGGTGTTCTCCGCCGGTCACAACTTCGCGGACATGGCCGGCGCCGATCTGGAACACATCCGCCACCTGTTCGATGTGTGCACGGAGATGATGAACACGATCCAGTCGATTCCCCAGCCGGTGATTGCCAAGGTCCATGCGCTGGCGACTGCGGCCGGCTGCCAGCTCGTCGCCTCGTGCGACCTGGCGATTGCCGCGCAGAGCGCGTCGTTTGCTATCCCTGGCGGCAAGGGCGGCCTGTTCTGCCACACGCCGCTGGTCGCCGTGGCCCGCAACGTCGGTCGCAAACGAGCGATGGAGATGGCCCTGACCGGGGACCCGGTCGATGCCGCCACGGCAGTGTCGTGGGGACTGATCAACTATGCGGTGCCCGACGACGAGCTCGACGAAGCGGTGAACGCACTGCTGTCTCGCGCCACCCGCGGCAGCATCGCCTCGAAGGCGGCGGGCAAGCGTGGCTTCTATGCGCAGACCGAGCTCGGCCAGACCGATGCGTACGAATACGCGGTCGACGTGATGTCCCGATCGGCCACCACGCACGACGCCCAGGAGGGCATCGCCTCGTTCCTCGAGAAGCGCCGGCCGGTGTACACCGACCGTCCGTGAGCGGGACCTTCGTCCGTTGACCTGATACCCCCCGAGGGTATAGTGGAGGCATGAACCAGCCTCCCGGATACAGCGAGGACAAGCAGCAGCTGCTCGCCAGGCTGCGACGGATCGAAGGGCAAGTCCGCGGCCTGGCGCGGATGATCGAAGACGACACGTACTGCATCGACGTGCTCACTCAGGTCGCTGCCGTCAGCAAGGCGCTGCAAGGCGTCGGCGTCAAGCTGCTCGACGAGCACCTGCAGCACTGCGTCGCCGGTGCCGCGGCCAGCGGCGACGGTGACCGTACCGAGCACCTCGTCCACGAAGCATCCCGCGCAGTCGAGCGATTGCTGCGGGCGTGAGGTGACAGTCATGAAGGAGATGATCCTCGAGGTGCCGGGCATGAGCTGCGGGCACTGTGAAGCAGCAGTGAAGCGCGAGGTCGGCACGGTCAGCGGCGTCGTTGCCGTCGACGTCGACCTCGGCACGAAGCTCGTCGCCGTCTCCGGCGACGATCTCGACCTCACCGCCATCATTGCCGCCATCGACGAAGTGGGGTACGAGGTGACGGGGCACCGATGACCACCGCTGGCACCGCCGAGCATGTCGACCTGACGTTGAGCGGCATGACCTGTGCGGCGTGTGCGACGCGCATCGAGACGAAGCTGAATCGCCTCGACGGTGTGACGGCGACGGTCAACTACGCGACCGAGACCGCCTCGGTCGCGTACGACCCGCTGGTCACGTCGCTCGAGGCGATGCGTGGTGCCGTCGAGTCGATCGGCTACGGCGCGGATGTTCGCCGCGACGACGATGCCGGGGCCGACGACGAAGACGAGAAGCGTCGCCGCTCGCTGCTGCGCAGGCTCGTCGTGGCCGCCGTGCTCGGCGTGCCGGTGTTGGTGCTGTCCATGGTCCGCGATGCACAGTTCCGCAACTGGCAATGGGTGGCGCTGGCGTTGGCGACGCCGGTCGCGCTGTGGTCCGCGTTTCCGTTCCACCGCGCCGCGCTCAAGAACCTGCGCCACGGCGAGGCGACGATGGACACGCTGGTGTCGGTGGGCGTGCTCGCCGCGTTCGGGTGGAGCACGTACGCGGTGCTGTTCACCGAGGCCGGTGACGCGGGCATGAAGATGCCGATGGCGTTGCTCGCCGACCGCGGCGACGCCCATCATCTCTACTTCGAAGGTGCGTCCGCGACGGTGGCGTTGATCCTCACCGGTCGATACCTCGAGGCGCGGGCGAAGCGGCGCGCCGGTGGAGCACTGCGGGCGTTGCTCCGTCTCGGTGCGACGAC
>DATBKA010000301.1:0-2957 GCA_036556105.1 Ilumatobacteraceae bacterium
GACCTGATCGTCAACGAAGCGTTGCGCTGCTTCGCCGAGCAGGGCTACGACGGCACGTCGCTCAACGACATCGCCGCCGGCGTGGGCATCCGCCGGCCGAGCCTGCTGCACCACTTCCCGTCGAAGGAAGCGCTCTACGAGGAAGTCTTCGAACGCATGCTCAGCGACTGGCTGGAGCGGCTGGCCCAAGCCATCGAAGTTCCCGAGCACGGTTGGGAGAAGGTGCAACTCGTCATCGGCGCCGGGTTCGACTTCTTCGCCGAGAACCACGAGTACGTGCGGTTGATGCGCCGCGAAGCACTCGACGGTGGCGCTCACCTGGGCATGGACCTGGCGGCCGTGCTGCGACCGATGTGGGACCGCAGCGTCGAGTACTTTCGCAAGGAGATGGCCGCGGGCGTGTTCCGCGAGCACGACCCCGAGCAGCTGTTGCTCACCGGGTACGGCGCCCTGCTCAGCTACTTCTCCGATTCGCCGTTCCTCGTCGGCCTGCTCGACGTCGACCCGTTGGCCGCCGACGCGCTGCGACGGCGCCGGGATCACATCACGTCGTTCTTCCGCACGGCACTGGTGCCGTAGACACGCGGGGTGCTCGCCTAGCGTGAGTGCCGTGAGTTCGGGGACGTTGTCGGAGGCCGCCTCCAAAGAGGTGCTGCGGCCACTCGGCATCACGTTCGTCGACGAGCGCCAGGCGACCGACGCCGACCAAGCCGTCGCCGCTGCGGAGGAGATCGGCTACCCGGTGGTCGTCAAGCTGTGCGGCGACTCGATCGCCCACAAGACCGAGCGCGGCTTGGTCAGGCTTCGCCTCGGCAACGCCGACGCGGTTCGGGAGGCGGCGACCGAGTTGCTCGCCGCGGCGTTGCCCGACGAGGGGCCGGTCGCGCTGCTCGTCGCCAAGATGGTCGGCGGCAGCCGGGAACTGATCGCCGGGCTGGTGCGCGATCCGCAGTTCGGACCGGTGCTGATGCTCGGAGTCGGTGGCGTGGCGGCCGAGGCGATTGCCGACGTGCAGTTCCGCCCGGCACCGATCTCCGTGGCCGATGCCCGAGAGATGATCGACGGGCTGGCCATGCAACAGCTGCTCGGTGAGTTCAGAGGCGAGGCCGCGCTCGACCGCGAGCGTCTGGTGCCGTTCCTCCTCGGGCTGGATCTGGCGGCGACGCGTGGCGACGTCGTCGCCGTCGATCTCAATCCGTTGATCATCCAATCCGACGGCGTCCCCATCGCCGTGGACGCGCTCGTCGAAGTCGGCACGCCCAGTCTGGACATTGCCTCGACGCGCAAGGCCCCGACCGACGCTCAGTTTCGAGCCCTGTTCGAACCGCAGGGCGTGCTCGTCGCCGGTGCCAGCACGCACCCGGGCAAGTTCGGATTCGTCGGTCTTCACAACCTGCTGGCCAGCGGATACCGCGGCAACGTGTTCGGCACGAACCTCGAAGGTGAGGACGTGCTCGGCATCCAGACCGTCGCCGACGTCGCCGAGTTGCCGGATGGCAGCATCGATCTGGTCTTCGTGTGCACACCGGCGGCGGCCAACAAGGACCTCCTGCGCGCCTGCGCGGGCAAAGGCGTGAAGGCCGCGTTCGTCACCAGCGCCGGGTACGGCGAGGCGGGTGAGCCCGGCAAGGCCGCCGAGCGCGAACTGGTGGCCGTGGCCGACGGGCTCGGAGTCCTCCTCGCCGGCCCGAACGGCCAGGGTTTGGTCAGCACCCCGGTCAGCCTGTGCGCGCAGATCGTTGCGCCATACCCGCCCCGAGGCCGGATCGCGGTCGCCAGCCAGAGCGGCAACTTCGTCAGCAGCTTCATGAACTACGCCCGCCAAACCGGCGTGGGGATCGCTCGCGCCGTCTCCGCCGGCAACGCCGCGGCGGTGTCACCGGGCGACTACCTGCGCTGGTTCGCCGCCGACGACGAGACCGGCGTGTCGCTGGCCTACATCGAAGGTGTCGTCGACGGCCGGGCGATGCTCGACAGCTTCCGTTCGGCGTCGATCAAGCCGTTGGTGATCGTCAAGGGCGGCGCGACCGAAGGTGGGGCGCGGGCAGCGGCAAGCCACACCGGTGCGCTGGCAGCGGACGACAAGGTCTTCGACGGCGTCTGTCGCCAGGCCGGCGTCACCCGCGCCGCCACTGTCGAAGAGGCGTTCGAAGCGGCAGCAACATTCGTCACCCAGCCGTTGCCTGGCGGCCCCAACGTCGTCGTGTTGACGACGGCCGGTGGCTGGGGCGTTGTCACCTCTGACGCGATCGCTCGCGCCGGCGGGTTGCGACTGTTGCCGCTGCCCGCCGATCTGTGCGCAGCGATCGACACGAAGCTGCCACCCCGGTGGAGCCGTAACAACCCGGTCGACTGCGCCGGCGGCGAGACGCGTGACACGATCCCGGAGGTGATGGAGATGATCGTCGCCCACCCGGACGTGCACTCGTTGATCTACCTCGGCCTCGGCATCCAGAGCAACCAAGCGCGGTTGATGCGCGAAGGCGGGTTCTATCCCGGGCACGGTCTCGACCGCATCGTGTCCTACCACGAGCGGCAGGACCAGCGATTCGCCGCGGCCACCGTCGAACTGTCGCAGAAGTACGCGAAACCGATCCTCGCCGCCACCGAGCTCGCCGTCGCCGACCCATCCAACCCCGGCCCGGCCACGATCCGGGCGTTGGGCAAGCTCTGCTACGCCAGTGGCAATCGGGCAGTGACGGCGTTGGCACACCTGGCCCGCTACGCCGAGTTCCGCCGGCGGCGAGGTTTGGCGTGATGGCAGCCCGCCGCGGTCGGGTCAACCCGATCCCGATCCTCGTCGTGTTGGCGTTGATCCCTGCCGCGGCGCTCGGCTTCGCATGGCGCTTCGCCGACGCCAGGCGACCTCCGCCCGTCGTGCAACCGGTGATCCCTGATCCGTTGACGATGCCGGCGACGATGACCACGCCGCTGCTGTCGGTGCGACGCGCCCCGGC
>DATBKA010000302.1:0-1925 GCA_036556105.1 Ilumatobacteraceae bacterium
GACGATCCTGTCCGCGCAATGCACCGACGCCCGGGTCAACATGGTCACGCCCGAGCTGTTCCGCCGCTACCCGACGCCGGCCGATCTCGCTGCGGCCGATCCTGCCGTGATCGAGGACCTGATCCGCTCGACCGGCTTCTACCAGAACA
Source organism: Ilumatobacteraceae bacterium (assembly GCA_036556105.1). Classification (GTDB taxonomy): domain Bacteria; phylum Actinomycetota; class Acidimicrobiia; order Acidimicrobiales; family Ilumatobacteraceae; genus JAENVT01. The sequence continues at coordinate 150 of DATBKA010000302.1, forward strand.
AGACGCGCAGCCTGTTGGGAATGTCGGCGGCGCTGTTGGAGCGTTTCGATGGCCGAGTGCCGACCGAGCTTGACGATCTCGTGACGCTGCCCGGCGTCGGTCGCAAGACCGGCAACGTCGTGCGCAGCGTCGCCTTCGGTTTGCCGGGCCTGGCCGTCGACACGCACGTCGGACGATTGACCCGCCGGCTCGGCCTGACCACCGAAGAGGATCCGGTCAAGGTGGAGGAGGAGCTGAACTCGTACCTGCCTGCGAAGGAGTGGGGCGACTTCAGCTTGCGCACGATCTTGCACGGCCGGCGGGTGTGCGAGGCGCGCAATCCGCGCTGCGCGGTCTGTGTGCTCGAAGACATCTGCCCGTCGTCGCGACTGCCGCGTCGAGGCCGGTCGCGGGCCCCTCTATCAGCCCGAAAGTAGCCTCAACTTCACTCTCTGTGGCCGCTTGCGCCTCTGCGTAATCGGTGTATAGTGGCCCTACCAACCAGGTTCCCGCCACCTGGTTTGCGGGCGATGCTGGGATCCGCCGCCTAGCATTGCAGGTGTGACGGCCCCGTTCGTCGGGGCCGTCGCCGTTTTTCGGGGGCGATCGTGGCCCGTCCGTCGTCAGTTCAGCAACTTCAGGGCGCGGCGCAGCAGTCGCTCGGCGTTGCGCAGCCCTTGCTCGGCTTCGGCGACTGCGGCGCGGAGGTCGTCACGGCCGGCGGGGATGTTGAGCGGAGCGACTTCTGCCAACTGTTGCCGGTACCGGTCGACGTGCTCGGCGATGACAGTGAGGGTGGCGGCGACCGGATCGTTCATCCGGCCAGTCTGGTCGTTGGACAGGCGTGGGCCAGCAACATCGACTGGAGCAAACGTCGAATCGGCCCTCCTTCCTGGGCTGTTCGGTGGGTATCGTGGCTGCTCGTGCACTCGGTGACGGTACGCGACGACCTGCGAGCCCTCGAGGGCTATCACTCGCCTCAGGTCGACGTGCGCGTTCGCCTCAACACCAACGAGGCGCCGGCCCCGCCACCGGCGGCCTGGCGCGACGCATTCGCCGCCGAGCTGTCCCGCGTGGAGTGGCACCGTTATCCCGACCGCGGCGCCACGGCCCTGCGCGCCGCGATCGCCGAAGCCCACAACGTGCGGCCCAACCAGGTCTTTGCCGCGAACGGATCCAACGAAGTGCTGCAGACGCTGCTCTTGGCGTACGCCGGGCCCGGTCGTCGCGTCGTCACGTTCGAGCCGACCTACCAACTGCACGGCCACATCGCTCGCCTCACCGGGGCAACGGTCGTCGAAGGCGAGCGCGCTCCCGACTTCGGCCTCGACCTGCCGGGCTCGGTCGAGTTGATCAGGCGCGCCGAACCGGCGGTCACGTTCTTGTGCTCGCCGAACAACCCGACTGGCCTCGTCGAGCCGCCGGAGCATGTCCGCGCCTTGCTCGGCGCGCACCCCGGCCTGCTCGTCGTCGATGAGGCCTACGGCCAGTTCGCCGATTGGTCGGCGCTCAGCTCGATCGACGAATCGACAGCGCTCGTCGTCACGCGCACGTTCTCCAAGACGTGGTCGATGGCCGCCGCCCGCTTGGGTTACCTCGTCGGTCCTTCGTGGCTGGTCGCCGAGCTCGACAAGGTGGCGCTGCCGTACCACCTCGACGCCGCCAAGCAGATCGCCGGCCGCCTGGCCCTGCAGTACACAGAGGAGATGAACGCTCGAGTCGAGGCGATCATCGAGGAGCGCCAGCGCATCGCCGCCGCCCTTGCTGAGCTGCCACTCGACGTGTTCCCCAGTGGTG
>DATBKA010000303.1:0-4992 GCA_036556105.1 Ilumatobacteraceae bacterium
GAACACGCCGTTGCCATCGTTGCGGAGAAGCTTGCTGGCCGTGATGTTCGACAGGGCGAAGTCGAGATCACCGTCGCGGTCGAAATCGGAGATTCCGATGCCCATCGTGTTCATGAAGAACGCCGTGCCCGAGTCGAGAGACACGTCGGTGAACTTCCAGCCGCCGGCTCCGTCGGAGCCGTCGTTGCGCCACAGCCGGTTGTGATCGGGTGATGGGCCGACGAAGTCGTTGGCGAGGTAGAGGTCGGGCCGGTTGTCGTCGTTGTAGTCGAACCACGCTGCCGTGAAACCTGCGCCGAGCGTGGTGCCGTCGTCGTAAGCGGTGGCGTCCTTCTCGAGCAGCGATGTGACGTCGGTGAAGGTGCCGTCACCGTTGTTGTGGTACAGCGCATCGGGGTCGTAGCTGACCTGGGCGATGATCTCCTCTTCGGTCCTCCAATCACCGAGGCAATGCATGTAGTTGGTGACGTACACGTCGACGTTGCCGTCGCCGTCGTAGTCGCCCCACGCTGCGCTCATCCCCCGGCGGCCGTCATCGCCGATGCCGGCGGCCACGGACACGTCAGTGAAGGTCCCCCCGTCGTTGCGGAACATCGCGTCGGATCCGTCGCGGGCGACGTAGAGGTCTTCGTCTCCGTCGTTGTCGTAGTCGGCGAACGCTCCGCCATTGGCATCGTTGATGGCGATACCTCGCGCCGCGGCTTCGTCCGCGAAACTCCCATGACCGTTGTTGACGAAGAGTTGCGTCCGCTCGCCGAGGCGGGTCACGAACAAGTCGAGGTCGCCGTCGCCATCGACGTCGGCCCACGCCGAGCCGTTGGCGAATTGCCCGCACGTCGGCGCCGGGACCGTTGATGTGACCCCGGCAGAACTGGTGACGTCGTCGAACCTCGGCACGAGGATGTCGGGTGCGACGACGTCGAAGCGTGCCGTGGCGTCGGAAGGAGCCTGATCGAGGGTGACCGCGATCGAGTAGGTGCCAAGCGCAGGGAACCACTGCGTCGGCGTGACGACCACGTCCTCGGTGGCCTCCTGACGGAACGGTACGAACAGGGACGTGTCGTAGAACGGAACCGGATCACCTGCCGGTGGCACCAGGGCGAGATGAACGGGCACCGTGATGCTCTTGTCGGCGTTGTTGCGGATCGACAGCGTGAATGCGAACGCCCGACCCAATGGCAGGCTGGTGCCACCGCTGGGCACGATCTGCACATCGAGGTCGGACGTGTCGATGGTCGTGGTTGCACCGCTGCCGGCCGGCGACGTGCTGTCACCGGACGCGGCAGGCGATGTCGAGCTGGTCGACGACGAACACGCCTGGAGTGCAGCAGCGAGAAGGACTGACTGCATCACAGCGAGGATCGTGCGGGGGGAGCGACGGCAGCTCGTGCGAAGTGCAGCGATCACCGATACCGGCTCCGCTGCCCTCCGCATTGGTCGGGTTCCGAGCCCGTCAGCAGCGTCACGACATCTCGCGAGTGTTGCTGGGCGGCGTTAGAGCCGGCAGCTTGAGGGCTGCTGACGGGTCCGGAACACATTCGTCAACCTAGCTTCGGGGTATTGGTCCCGAAGACCGTCATGGGAACATCTTCTTCTGCAGCTCGGGCGGCACCAAGCTCGACGGCGAGCCGTCGGGTGGGATGTCGGTGCGACACGAGTCGTTGGTGACCTTCTTCAGCTGGACGCCGAAGATGATCTGCGGAGGCACGTCGTAGCCGGCGATCTTCATCATCGCTGCGGTCATGCCGGCTCGGCCTTCGAGGAGCAGCGCGACGTAGGTGTACGACTCCATGATCCCACCGGCGTCCTTCCAGGCGCACAGGAACGGGTTGTCGTCGGACTGGTGCATCGTGACGAGGCCCTTCATCGAGATGCCGGCCGCGTCGAAGGCTCGCATCGCCCCGACGAACGCGTCGCCGTAGCTGCCGACGATGCCCTTGATGTCGGGGTGCTCGGCAAGGATCGCCGAGGTGGCCTCGAGGTAGGCGTCACGGCTCCACTGCGTGCCCTGCTTGGCGACGATCTTGATGTTCGCCGGCAACTTCTCCTGCAAGCAGCTCTCGTGCACCGGGTCGATCGGGTTGCCGGGAGCGCCGAGGATCATGGCGATGTCGCCACCGTCTGGCAGCGACTTGGCGAATTGCTCGCCCCACGCGTGGCCCAGTGCGCAGATGTCGCTGCCGCTGTACGTGAGATAGTCGGTGCCTGGTGTTCCGACCTTGCCGGACGACCACGTGACGACCTGCGCACCTTGATCCGTTGCGGCCTTGTACGCCGGCACGAGCGCCTCGCCGGCGTCGGGGAAGCTGAGGATGACGTCGTAGTCCTGGGCGGCGAAGGCACGCACGTCGGAGATGGCCTTCTGCGTGTCGAGGTTGGCGTCGGTGTAACCGATGTGACCGATCTCGGGATAGGTCAGCGCCTGCAGGATGAACTCCATCTTGAAGATCTGCCGAGCGATGTTGCCGCCGAATCCGTCGGCGAGGCCGACCTTCAGCTTGCCACCGGTGCCGGTGTCGCAGCCGTTGTCCTTCCAGCACTTCAACGCCAGATCTTCGTCGACGGGGATCGAGGCGCGAGCGATGGTGGCCAGGGCGACGTTGCGCGCCCGCTCTTCTTCGGGAAGCGAACCGCCGCCACCCAGACCCTTGGCGAGGATGTCGGGATCCGGCGTGTACTTCTCGCCGAAGTCCCCGTCGTTCAACGTGGCGCCGTACTCGTTGCTGCCGCTGCCGCTGGTGCCACCAGTGGTGGCGGCCGGAGTGGTGGCACCGGACGTCGCCGCGGGTGGCGTGGTGGCCGCCGACGTGGCCTCGGAGCCTTTGTCGTCGCTGCCACACGCCACGGCGATGAGCCCGAGCGCGCACAGCGCGGCGGCTGCCTTCTTCCGATTCTTGATCATGGTGTCCTTCCCTTGGTGTTCGAGTTCATGCTGTGCAGGTCCTTCACGTGGTCGTTCGGGCGTGGTTCATTCGAGCGCGTGCGCGCTCGTGGGCGGTGCGGGTTCTTGTCGGGGTTGTTCGTCGGCGAAGTCCTCGTTCGAGATCAGGCTGCGGATGGAGGAGCGCAAGAGCAGGCGGCCGATGATCTCGGCGATGCGATCGCCGGAGATGACCATGCCGAGGATGATCGCCAAGCCGAAGACGACGTACTGCGACGCGTTCGACAAGCCCTTGACTGCCAACATGCGGTTGAGGATGGTGATGAAGAACGCCGCCACCCAGGTCGACGACGGACTGGCCAGACCACCGGAGAGGGCGGCGCCGCCGAGCACGACCGCGGCAACCGGCCCGAGCAGGTAGACGGCGCCGGGGTCGACACCCGGGGACACGACTCGACCACCGATGAGGATTCCCCCGAGGCCGCCCGCACACGCCGCCGCCATGTAGGCGAGCACGACGTAGAGGCGGACGTGGATCCCGGCCACCCAGGCCGCGGTGCGGTTGGCGCCGACCGCCTGGAACCGGCGACCGATGGTCGTCGAGCGCAGGATCAGGCCGATCAACAACATCAGCACGAGCACGAACCAGAACGTCTTGCTGATCCCGAGGAACTTCTCGAGCAGCACGAAGTCGGACAGCTTCTTGGGAACCTTTGGATTGTTGGCGATGTGCAGCCGGTACTCCGACGTGATGCCGAGCAGGATCAGGCTCGTCGACAGGGTGACGATCAAGGGGTTCAGTTCGAGGATCGCTACGAGCAACCCGTTGACCAGACCGATCAACAACGCGAACGCGAACACGACGACCGTGGCGAACAGCAGTCGGTCGTCCTTGCCCTGCGACGCGCCGACCATCACGTTGGCCAGCAACGAGATCGATGCGCCCATCGACAGATCGATGCCGCCCATCATGATCACCAGCATCTGGCCGAGGGCGATGACGGCGACGATGCTCCCGGTGGGGAAGAGGGTGCTCCACGAGGTCGAGGTGAGCGTGCTCGGAGCAACGATCTTGCAGACGATCAACAGCAGCGCCACAGCGATCCAGATCGTGACGAACCGGGTGCTGAACAACAGGTTGCCGAGCAACGTTCGGAAGCGCTGCTGCTTCGACGAACCGGCGCTCACACCGATGTCCGAAATGCCGATTGTGTCGGACAAATCGCTCCCCCTGAGTCATCTGATCCCACTCGCAGCGACTGCAAGTGATGCCCCGTTGCGGCCCCCCGAACAAGCCGTAGCGAAGTGCGCGGATCGTATAGGATTTGGTTTGGAGTGTCAAGCTTGCAACGTCGGCATCGACGTTCCTTCGAACGTTCGGAGATCCGTTGACACGTCGCCGGTGCGGGCGTGTACGGTGCAAACCGATCGCCAGAGATCGTATACGATGTCCGGGAAGCCGGACCGAACCGGAGGGGGAGATTGCATGGTGGTCCCGTCGAGCGACACGAGCCGATCCCGGGTGATCGCCGCGTTCGACGAGGAGTCGAGCCGGTGAACACGACCGCGATCCCGACGACTGTCCAGCCGGTCGAGATGCAGCCGTACCGGCAAGTGCACGTCGGTGATCGCTCGTTCAGCCTCGTCCCGCCGAGCATCCGCGACCCGCGCCTCCACCTGTCCGCGGTGATCATCACGATTCTCGTGTTCGGCATCACCTGGCTCGGATTCCAGGTGTCGATCGCCCAGATCCTCGTCACCATGGTGACGTGTGCGGTCATCGAGGTCACGACCACCGCCGTTCGCACGAAGATGTTGGTGTGGCCGGCGAGCGCGCTTCAGACGGGCACCAGCACCTCGTTGCTGCTGCGCGTCGTCGGTACCGACAATGGCGACTACTGGAGCCTGCGCGGCTGGTACGTGTTCGCTGGTGTTGCCGCCCTCGGCCTGCTCACCAAGTACAGCGTGCGCTTCAAAACGGGCCACGTGTTCAATCCGTCGAACGTCGCCTTGGTGCTCGCCTTCATCCTGCTCGGCAGCAACCGCGTCGAGCCGCTCGACTTCTGGTGGGCGCCGCTCGGTCCGGCGATGATCGCCGCGTTCGACGAGGA
>DATBKA010000304.1:0-2847 GCA_036556105.1 Ilumatobacteraceae bacterium
GAGCGCGTCGAGCACGACCGGATCTGCAGTCGGCGGAACGAAGACGCGGATCGGCCAGTTCACGGCAGCGGCGAGCGTCGCCGCGGCGAATGCGGCGTTGCCGCACGACGCGATCGCCAGCGGAGGCCGCTGCGCCGTAGACGCCCACGGAGCCAGCCCCAGGGACTCGGCGGTGAGCAGATGGAGAAGGATCGTCAGCAGGTGTCGAGGCTTGTGGCTGCCTGCGACCTGGCCGGTCTCGTCCTTGACCCACACGCCTCCGTCCTCGTGGAAGCCGAGCTCTTGACTCAGTTCGTCGGCGCGCTCGAACGGCGTGACACGAAAGCCGGTGCCGGCCACGACGGCGATGTCCGCATCGAGCCGGCGAACGATCGCCTCGCGGGCGTCGTCGGGCATGCCGTGTGCCGCGGCGAAGCTGTCCCACGCCAGATAGCGACGGAAGGCAATGAACGGATTGGGATCCGCACCACCGCGCAACGGCGAGATCGGTTGCACGAGTTGCAGCGCATGACGCGGATCGGCGTTGCTGGCCCGCGGGCACCGCCATGTGAACGGAGTGGCGATGTCGACCCTCGTGCCGCACACCGCGCACGCCCAGCCAGTGACCTGTGGCGCGTCCACTCCGACTGCCCGCGCCTCAGCGGCCTGCGACTCGGGCATTGAACTCGGCGATCATCGCATCCCACACCGGAAGGTAGCGACGCAGGCCGCGCCAGAAGCTCTGGCTGCGTCGCGCCTCGAACAGGTCGAACGGTGTGCCTTGCTGCTCGACCCAGGTGTAGTAGCCGAGGTTGAAGATGCGATTGCGATCGCGCTCGGTGCACTCCAGGGCGTGCGCAGTCGGCACGGTGGCGAGGTGCTGCCCCCACACCGCGGCCGCGTCGAGATTGGTGAAGCCGCCGCCGAAGTCGCGAGCGGTGATCTTCTCCCGCTCGCTGGGGTACAGCGCGGCGCCGTCGGTGGCGACCGTGATGATCGCGTCGTCGGGACCGAGATCCAGCACTCTCGCCGTGGTGATCGAGGCGAGCACGTTGCAGATGCTGCTCAACCCGAAGTGGACGAGCGTGCGCAGCACCGGCAATGGCACCAGCCGTCGGTCGGCGAGATAGCCCAGCCCTTCGTCGGTGTTGAACATCACCTGCAGGTGATCCGTGGCCTGATCGCTGACCGCGACCACGAGGTCGGTGTTCATCACGTTGTGGATCAACGGCACGTGCTTGTCGCCGATGCCTTGGATGTTGTGCTCGCCGAACCCGTTCTCCAGCAAGGTCGGGCACTCCAGCGCCTCGACGGCAACGATCTTCGAGCCGTATTCGTCCTTGAGCCGGTCGCCTGCTGCGATCGTGCCAGCAGAGCCCGTGGCGCTGGTGAACGCAGCCAGGCGCAAGTCGCGGCCGTGCGCGGCGCGCACGTGCTCGAACACGTGACCGAGGGCGCGACCGGTGACCTCGTAATGGGCGAGGTGGTTGCCGAATTCGCAGAACTGGTTGAGGACGAAGTTCGTCGGATCCTTGGCGAGCTCGTTGCACGCGTCGTAGATCTCCTTGACGTTGCTCTCCGTGCCGACGGTCTTGATCACGTCGTCGGCCGGGTTGGCGCACCAGCGGTCGAGCCAGTCGAACCGCTCCTGGCTCATGCCTGCCGGGAGGATGGCCACGCCACGGCTGGCCATGATCCGGCTGATGGCGATGCCACCGCGCGCGTAGTTGCCGGTCGACGGCCAGATCGCGCGATGACGTGTCGGATCGAACTGGCCGGTGACGACCCGCGGCGCCAAGCACGCGTAGGCGGCGAGCACCTTGTGGGCGGTGATCATCGGAAAGCGATCGCCGAACACGACGATGATCGGGCTGTCGACACCGGTCAGCGTCTTCGGCAGCACGACGTGGTCGGGCACGGAGACGCGACCGCCGAGCAGGTCGTTGTACCAATGCACCCGCCACAGGTTGCGCGGGTCGGGTCCGTGCGGGTCGGCGTCGCCGACCACCGATGCAGCGATCGACGACGGATCGGCCAGCTCGGCGAACGTCGGCAACGTGATCTGCTGCTCGCGGAAGCGGCGAACGCTGTTGTCCAGGGCCTCGGCGTCGACGATTCGGTCGGCCAGGCCGAACTGGTTCTCCAGCGCAGTCCGCAACCGGTCGTTCGCCATCGCATCGTTCGACCGGTCCGTGCGTGCCGTGGCGGGAGTCATGATTGAACATTTTGTCAAAGCGGACACGCTGAGCGGGCATTTCGGAAGTCGACAAGCGCCGCTGATTATGCAAGGAACTCCTTCTGAAATGTGTCTTCGGCAGGTAGGCTCGTGGAGGTGAGCGATCTGCCCGACACCAAGCGCCGGATCGTCGAACGGCTGAAGCGGGTCGAGTCGGCGACGGCCACCGACCTCGCCGCCGAGTTCGGGCTCACCGACACGGCGCTGCGTCAACACCTCGACGCGCTCGAGGAAGCGGGCCTCGTGTCGCGGTCGAGGGCCGAGCCGGCGGGTCGTGGTCGCCCACCCGTGCACTGGCAGCTGACTCCGGCCGCGGGTGGCGCGTTCCCCGATCGCCATGGGGAATTGACGGTCGACCTGCTCGAGTCGGTGCGAGTGACGCTCGGCGAGCGAGCACTCGACCGAGTCATCGCGGCGCGCGCCGATCGCCAGGCGGAGAGCTACCAGGAATCGTTGGCCGGGCTGCAACATCTCGGCGACCGAGTGCAGAAGTTGGCCGACCTCCGCTCCGACGAGGGATACCTCGCCGAGGTCCACGACGACGACGACGGCATTCTGCTGATCGAGCACCACTGCCCGATCCGCGACGCCGCAACCGCGTGCGGTGCGCTGTGCACGGCCGAGCTCGACAC
>DATBKA010000305.1:0-7542 GCA_036556105.1 Ilumatobacteraceae bacterium
GTCGCCGAGGTGCAGCTGAGCTCGAATAATGACGGGCTGGGCGGACCGTCAGTCTTCGTCGCTGGCGACGATCAACGCCACGGACGCGACGACCTGACCGTCGTCGACGTTCATGACACGCACGCCTGTGGCATCGCGGCCTTGTGAGGAGATGTCGCGTACGCCCATGCGGATGGCAACACCGCCACTGGAGACAGCCACGATCTCGTCGTCGAGGCCGACCATGAACGCCGCCACGACTTGGCCCTTCTTGCCGGTGAGGCGGATGCCGATCACGCCTTGCCCGCCACGACCCTGCACGTTGAACTTGTCGAGCTGCGTGCGCTTGCCGTAGCCGGCCTCGGTGAGCATCAGGATCGAGGTGTCGTCGCGGGCGACATCGACCGACACGACCTCGTCGCCGGTCTTCAGCTTCATGCCGCGCACCCCGGACGCGGCGCGACCCATGGCGCGTACCTCTTGCTCGTCGAAGCGGATGGTCAACCCCTTGCGGCTGACCATGAAGATGTCGTCGCTGCCCGTGGTCTCGATGACGCGCACCAGTTCGTCGCCTTCGCGCAGGTTCAGGGCGATCAGCCCGTCGCGCCGACCCGTGTCGTACTCGTCGAACGCAGTCTTCTTGACGACGCCGAGCCGAGTGGCGAAGAACAGGTAGCGCTCACCGGCGAAGTCGCGGGTGTCGATGATCGCCTGGATCGTCTCCCCGGCTTGCAACGGCAACAGGTTGACGATCGGCATGCCCTTGGCGGTGCGCTCCCGCTCGGGGATGTCGAGTGCTCGCAGACGGTAGACGCGACCGCGGTTGCTGAAGAACAGCAAGAACGAATGCGCTGTCGTGAAGATGACATGGCGGACGATGTCGTCGGTCTTCAACTTGGCCCCGCTGACGCCTCGGCCACCGCGGCCCTGCGTCTTGAAGCTGTCGGCGGTGACGGCCTTGACGTACTGGGCCTCGGTCATGACGATGACGAGCTCTTTGTCCTCGACGAGATCGAGGTCGGTCATCTCGCCTTCGTCGAGGCCGATCTGACAGATGCGTGGAGTGGCGAACGCTTCCTTGATCGCCGTCATCTCCGTACGGATCACTTCGTTGCGCACGGCCGGATCGGCGAGGATCGCCTCGAGCTCGACGATCTGGGCGCGCACATCGACGAGCTCTTGCTCGATGTCGATCCGGCTCAGCCGCGTCAGCTGGGCGAGGCGCATCTCCAGGATGTCCGTCGCCTGCAGCTCGGTGAACTCGAACGGCTCGGCCATCAGCCCGACCTTGGCTGCAGCTGCATCGTCGCTGGCGCGGATCAGGGCGATGATCTCGTCGATCACGTCGAGTGCCTTCAGCCGGCCTTCGAGGATGTGCTCGCGCTTGCGTGCCTTGTCGAGTCGGAACTGCGAACGCCGCGTGATGACATCGATCTGGTGGCGTAGATACCCGTTGAGCGCAGTCGCCAGGTTGAGCGTGCGCGGCACACCGTCGACGAGTGCCACCATGTTGACCCCGAAGCTGGTCTGCAACTGCGTCAGCTTGTACAGGTTGTTGAGCACGACGTTGGCGTTGGCGTCGCGCTTGAGGTGGATCACCAGGCTGGTCTTGCCGCCGGCCGAGCCGTCGTTGACGTCGGCGATGCCGTCGAGCTCGCCCGAGTCGACGAGTTCCTGGATGCGACCGGCGATCGACGAGCAGCTCGTCTGATACGGGAGCTCGGTCACCACGATCTGCATCTGCCCGCGCTTGCCTTCTTCGATGGCCGCGGTGGCGCGCATCTTGATGCTGCCCCGCCCGGTTCGGTAGGCGTCGATGATGCCGGCGCGGCCGAGGATGCTGCCCCCCGTCGGGAAGTCGGGCCCCTTGACGAACTGCATGAGCTCGTCGGGCGTGGCCTCCGGATGGGCCAGCAGGTGCAGTGCGGCGTCGATGACCTCGCCGAGGTTGTGCGGCGGGATGTTGGTGGCCATTCCGACGGCGATTCCTTGACTGCCGTTGACCAACAGGTTCGGGAACCGCGATGGCAGCACCGTCGGCTCTTCGCGGGTGCCGTCGTAGGTCGGTTGCATGTCGACGGTGTCTTCGTCGATGTCGGCGAGCAGCTGCATCGCCAACGGGTGCAAGCGGCATTCGGTGTTGTGATTGACGAAGGCACCAGCAAGGAAGGAATGGTCGTCTGAGTCGACGCGCAACGAATAGACGACAGCGGGCTCCTCATCGGTCACCGACACGATCTCTTCGAAGCGATATCCGGAGTCCATGATCGGCATGATCGTGTTGCGAATCTCGTCGTCCTTGATGCGATCGATGATCCGAAGCCGCTCGGTCTCCCAGCGCTCGACGCGGTCGAAGTTATGGGTCGTGAGCCACTTTCGACCGGATCCCCGAGTGTCGAAGGCAAGCTCAGAACGGACGAAGTCGGCAACAAACGGCACGTGGTCCATGCTCAACCGGTGCGGGCGAAGCGTCGCCCGACTCACGAGGTCACGCAGCTTCGCTTGTTTCGTGGCGAGGAAACCGACACGGTCGGCGAAGGCGCGGACGTTGCGCAATCCGGAGATGATCAACCGATACTCGCTGTTGCCACTGGGCCGCACATACCGCTTGCGCGTGGCGATGACCCCGAACTCGCTCAGGAGCTCCTGCAGTTCACGGCTCAGGCGTTCGCTGTAGGTGCTGTAGTGGATCGTGAACCCATCCGTGGTGACCCGCGGACCACCGTCACCCTCGAAGCACGCCATGAGGAACGCCCGCTTGACACCCCAGCCACCGCGCCAGACCACGTCGGGAATGAGCTTCTGCGCCGAGCGGAGACCGACGAGCTGAGCGAGCGGCCCCTCGCGGAAGGCCTCGAGGTTCTGTACGTCGAGCTCGTAGATTTGCTTTCGGTCCACCCGTGTCTGTCGCGAGCTGACGTAGCGCTTCCCCCCGACGAGCGTGTCATAGGCATACACCACGTCGTCGAAGAAGGACTTGTCGGTGTTGTTGAATCCAGCCCGAGTTTCCGACGCCCAGCCTTCGCTCACCCAGGCACCGCACAGAACTCCGAGCATCGACTCCCTTGCCGTGGGCACTACGTTCATCCACGCATTGCGGGCGATGCACGCAACGGTCCCCGGCACGATCTCGTCGAGCCGAAGCCACTGGAACATCGGCACGCCGGCGACAGGTACCAGGCAGAGCACCGGGTGGTTGTGACTGCCGCGGAGACTGAAGCCCGACTTGGTGGTGATGCGCTTGGTGGGGTGAACTCCCGAGTTGAAGGCTTTCGTGGCTCGAACCGGTTTGCCGTCTCGATCGAGAACCGTGAAGTCGACATCACGCTCTGAGTCGTTCGGCAGATCGACCAGCTCGGCGATGGTGGGACTCGCGCCATCTTCCATTCGAACCCGAGTGTCACCCGTGACGCAGTAGCGCGAAGCAGCCGGTCCGAAGTCTGGGGACCCATAATTTCCGTGGAAGTCGATCAGCGCGTGGCGCAACGAGAACGGCTGTGCCATGCGCACCAATGCGTCGTAGATCGCCGAGTCGCCGTGCGGGTGGTAGCGCGCCATCGTGTCGCCGGTGACGCGAGCACACTTCACGAATGCTCGGTCGGGGCGGAACCCCTGCTCTTCCATGTCCCAGATGATGCGGCGATGAACGGGCTTCAGCCCGTCGCGAACGTCGGGCAGGGCCCGAGCCATGATGACCGACATCGCGTAGTCGAGGAAGCTGCGCTCCATCTCGTCTTGCAGCTCGATCGGTTGCACGGCGAGCGAGGGATCGTGATCGCGAGGATCGCCGTTGTCGTTGGGGGGGTTCGGTGTGTCACTCATCAGAAATCAAGGTTCCGTACGTCGCGGGCGTTCGTGACGATGAAGTTCTTGCGCAGGTCGACGTCGTCACCCATCAACACGCTCATGATCTCGTCGGCCAGTGCCGCCTCTTCCACCTCGACCTGCAACAGGGTGCGCGTCGCGGCGTCCATCGTGGTGACCTTGAGCTCTTCCCAGTCCATCTCGCCAAGGCCCTTCAGGCGCTGGAACTCCTTCTTGTGGTTGGGATGGGCCTCGAGCCACGCCGTCCTGGCCACGTCGTCTTTGAGGTAGATCTTCTCTTTGCCGACGACGGTCGAGAACAGTGGCGGCTGGGCGATGTACACGAACCCGGCCTCGACCAGGGGCCGCATCTGCCGGTAGAAGAACGTCAGCAGCAACGTGCGGATGTGGCTGCCGTCGACGTCGGCGTCGGCGAGGATGATCACCTTGTGGTAGCGGGCCTTGGTGACGTCGAACTCGTCGCCGACACCACCGCCGATCGCCGTGATCAGGCTCTGCACTTCGTTGTTCTTCAACATCTTGTCGAGACGAGCCCGCTCGACGTTGAGGATCTTGCCTCGGATCGGCAACAACGCTTGTGTGCGCGGATCGCGGGCGTTGAGGGCTGAACCACCGGCGGAGTCGCCCTCGACGATGAAGATCTCGCTCTCTTCGGGGTTGCCGCTGTTGCAGTCCTTGAGCTTGTCGGGCATGCCCGCACCAGTCAGCGCCGTCTTGCGGCGGATCGCATTGCGTGCGTTCTTCGCGGCAACGCGCGCCTGCGCAGCCGCCTGTGCCTTCTTGACCAAGCGGTTGGCTTCGGTGGGGTTCTCTTCCAGCCACTCGGCGAGCCGCTCGTTCGTTGCCTTCTGCACGAACGAGCGCATCGGCACGTTGCCGAGCTTGGCCTTGGTCTGGCCCTCGAACTGCGGGTCGCGTAGCTTCACCGAGACGATCGCGGTGATGCCTTCACGGATGTCTTCACCCAGCAGGTTCTCGTCTTTCTCCTTGAGCAGACCCTTGCCGCGGGCGTACTTGTTGACGACGCTGGTGAGCGCGGTCTTGAAGCCTTCGACGTGCATGCCACCCTCGATGGTGGAGATGCCGTTGGCGTAGCCGTGGATGCCTTCGTAGTAACCGGTGTTCCACTGGATGGCGATGTCGAGGGTCTGGGTGTTCTCGTCGTCTTCGTCCTCGAAGTGAGCCACCTTCGAGAAGAGCGCTTCCTTCGAGGCATTGAGGTGCTTGACGAAGTCGACGATGCCGCCCTTGTACTGGAAGGTCTGCTCGATCTCGTCGCGGCCCGGGCGCTCGTCGCGGAAGATGATCTCGAGGCCCTTGTTGAGGAACGCCATCGTCTGCAGACGCTCGAGCACGGTGCGGCTGACGAACTCGGTGCCTTCGGCCATGAACACGGTGGGATCCGGCCAGAACGTGACCGATGTGCCGGACTTGCGATGCAGCACACCGCGCGCCGGCGTGTCGCCGATGACGGTCAACTTGCCTTGCGGCTTGCCGCCCTTGGCGTACTCCTGGTAGTAGCGCCTGCCGTCTTTGTCGACCTCGATCGTCAGCCGTTCGCTGAGCGCGTTGACGACGCTGACGCCGACGCCGTGGAGGCCACCCGACACCTTGTAGCCGGCGCCGCCGAACTTCCCACCGGCGTGCAGCACGGTGAGCACGACCTCGGCCGCACTCTTGCCCTTGTGCGGGCCGGACGGGTACGGATCGACCGGCACGCCGCGACCGTTGTCGTCGACGCGGCACCCGCCGTCGGCGAGCAACGTGACCGCGATACGTGTGCAAAACCCGGCCATCGCTTCGTCGACGGCGTTGTCGACGACCTCCCAAATGAGGTGGTGCAGACCAGCCAGACCCGTCGACCCGATGTACATTCCGGGCCGTTTTCTGACCGGGTCGAGACCCTCCAGAACCTGAATGTCTTTCGCCGCGTAATCGGCGCTTGGCTTGTTGGTGTCGAGCGACACGCGCACCTCGATCTATTGGCAGGAAAAGTTGGCTTGACCTGCAGTGTTGTAGACGACCCGCCGGATGGAGTGCTGCGCATCAGCTGGTGTCGCAATCGCTCTTCATCCTACCGGAAGGGTGTGTCAGAGAGGCGCCTTTGCGGCACCGATCAGGGGCTTCCGAACGCCTGGTTCAGAAGCGACGGACCCGCGTCTCGATCGTCTCGATCTCGGCACCGGTGATCTCCCGCAGGCGCTGCTTGACGGTGGTCTCCAAGAACCGCAGTTGGGTCGCCCAGGCGGGGTCGTCGACCTCGACGACCAACCGCGTGCCGTCGAGTTTGAGCGGGGTGACGTGCTCCGCCACCGCCTCCCCCACCGCCTCGACCCAGCGTCCGAACACGCCGCCCATCTGCTTTGCCGTCTGGGCGACGTGGGGCTCCGAGGTGCTTGCAACGGAGTCGTTGCGCAGCGAGCGAATCACTGCGCCGAGCGTCTCGCTGATCGGGACCGGGTCACGGCTCACGTCAACACCATGCCAGCTTCGATGCGCAGAATTGCGTCGGGGTGGGCGACGTCGGGAAGCACGCCGGCAGTTGTGAGCACGACCTGGCCGGCGGGGAGGTGACGCAGGAGCGCCGCCGAGCGGCCCGCGTCGAGCTCGCTGAGCACGTCGTCGAGCACCAGCACCGGGGCGCTGGACGTGTGCTCGGTCACGAGTCGATGCGCGGCCAACCGCAATGCCAACGCCAACGTGCGCTGCTCCCCTTGGGAGGCATGTGTGCGGGCCGGCATGTCGTTGATCGACAGCTCGATCTCGTCGCGATGGGGACCGACCGTCGACACGCCGCGACGGACGTCGTCGGCACGCGCCGCAGCCAGGGCGGCAGCGAGCCCATCACCGCGCCACTGCGGTGCGTACGTGACGGCGATGCATGTGGGTCGTTCGGCGAGTTGCTCGTAGGCCTCACCGACGAGCGGGGCGAGCCGGTCGATCAACGTCGCCCGGGCAACCCCGAACTGATCGCCGACGATGGCCATCTTCGAATCCCACACGTCGAGGGTCGTCGCTGCCGCGTCGTCGAGGCGGCCACCACTCTGTTTGAGCAACACGTTGCGCTGCCGCACGATCCGATCGAGCTCGAGCCGCAACGAGTCGTACTTCACTGCGAGGCAGACCAGCACGTCGTCGGCAAAGCGGCGTCGCTCGGCCGGCCCACCCTTGACGACGGCGAGGTCGTCGGACGAGAAGACCGTGACGCGGATCGCGCCGAGCAGGTCGCGAGTGCGCGACAGCTTCTGACGATTGACGAGGGCGCGGTTGCGACCGCTGCGACTGAGCTCCAACTCGATCAACACTTCACGGCCGTCATCGTGAACGACGGTGGCTCGGACGACGGCCGCCTCGGCACCGACGCGGACGAGCGCATCGAGTGGCGCACCGCGGAAGCTGTCAAGGGTGGCCAGGTAGGCCATCGCTTCGGCGAGATTGGTCTTGCCCTGGCCGTTCGAGCCGACGATTGCGGTCGTGCCCCGCTGCAGATCGAACGTCGCTTTCGTGTAGTTGCGGAAGTCGACGAGCTCGAGCCGCGAGATGATCACGGCCGTCGGTTGGGCGCGACAACTGCCACCCGTGGCGTACTCCCGCGCCCAAAGAACCGGCTTGGGCGCGACAGCTGCCACCCGTGGGGGATTACCGCGCCCATGCGACTCCGGCAGGCGCGGCGAGGAAAGGCGACCGTGGGACCGAGCCGGACAAGCGACCGCCGGCAGGCGCGGCGAGGGAAGCGCC
>DATBKA010000306.1:0-2682 GCA_036556105.1 Ilumatobacteraceae bacterium
CTCGACGCCGACCTCGCCGTCGGCCCGTAGCTCCGATCCGAGTGTTTGAAGGTGCACTGGGTGCCTTGAAACACTCGGAGGGGATCTTCTGCTCTCGTTCGAGACGGATGTGGCCGATACTCTGTGCGACGGGCGGGTGGCTGTCACGTCATCTCACGGAAGTGCGTACATGGTCCCAATCGGCTCCCAGCGTCGAAGCGTCATCGGTGCTGTCTTGGCGTTGACGATCGGCATCACCGCTTCGGCGACGAGCGGCGCGCGCGCCGCGGATCCGCTGGTGGCCCGCCTCGAGGTTGCCGCCACGGCACTTCGGCCGGCTTTGCGCCTCGCCCAATCCGGTTCGATCAACTTCCCGATCAACCCGCTGCCGCGGTGTGAGATGAACACGTCGAGCTTCGGCCAGCCACGCTCGGGCGGTCGCACACACGAGGGTCTCGACATCATGGCCAACAAGGGTCAGGAGATCTACGCGGTCGGCAACGGCAAGCTGATCAAGCAAACCGTCGACGGAGCCACCGACGCCACGCTGTCCGGCAACTCGTGGAAGCTGCAACTGCCCGACGGGACCTACTACTTCTACGCTCACCTGTCGGCGTTCGCCGATGGCCTGAAGGTCAACGACTCGGTCGTACTCGGCCAACTGATCGGCTACGTCGGCGACACCGGGAACCCTGGCGCCGGCAACTACCACCTCCACTTCGAGGTGCATCCCAAGGGCGGCGCGGCGGTCGATCCGTTCCCGATGCTGACCATTCCGAAGAGCTGCCGCATCTACACGGCCTGAAGCCGGAGAGGTCGCCGAGAGTAGGCTCGTCGCGTGAGCATCGCCGTCGCCCTCGAGGAGCTGCCCGCCAAGATTGCCGAGTACCCGTTCTGTTACCTGGTCACGTCGGGAGAAGAGCGTCCACACCTGCTGGCCGTAAAGCCCACGGTCGCCTCAGGTGGGCTGCGGTGCGAGACTGGTCACTCGAGCCGGGCCAACATCGTGCGCAACGCGCTCGTCGTGCTCGTGTTCCCGCCCGCGACGGCGGATGGCATGTCGATGATCGTCGACGGTGAGGGATCGGTGGACGGCGACGGTGTCGTGGTCCACCCCACCTGGGCCGTGCTGCACCGTCCGGCGACCTGAGCAGCACCGCCTCGGTTCACGGGGCGATGCGCAGACCGAAGACCTTTTCGAACTGCCGGTAGTACTCGGCGTCATCCGCAACTGCGCCGAGGTGGATCCACTGCTCGTCGTCGAGCGAGTCGCGCCCGGCGATCATCTCCACCGCGCCCCAGCTGATCGCGTAGCGCAGCTTCGGGGAGTCGGTGGTGACGGCGTGGTGGATGACTCGGCCGACCTCGAACGGATCGGTGGCCTGCGTGTAGCCGGTGGCGTAGAACTGGAACATCCGCCGGTAGTGGGCGTCGTAGGCACCGGTCTGGTTCGGCGCTTCGATGTTCTTGGCGAAGATCGCGCTCTTGGTGACGCCTGGCTCGACGATGACGACGCGGATGCCGAATGGGGCGAGCTCTTGAGCAAGGCCCTCGCTGAGCCCTTCGAAGGCCCACTTCGACGCGACGTAGGGGGATTGGGCGAGGGCGGCGACCCGGCCGGCGATCGAGGTGATGTTGACGATCGTGCCGCGGCCGCGCTCGCGCATCCCCGGCAGCACCTGTTGTAGGCAGCGAACCGCTCCGCACAGGTTGACGTTCATCACGTCGAGATACGTCGATGGTGGGCACTCCTCGGCGACGGCGTTGGCGCCGACGCCGGCGTTGTTGACGAGCACGTCGATGACGCCCTTGGTCTCGTCGAAGATGTGGGCGAAGCCGGCGCGCACCGACTCGTCGTCAGCGACGTCGAGCTCAACGAGGTTGACTTCGACGCCGGCATCGGCGGCCATCGCCTGCAACTTGCCGGCCTTGTCGACGCTGCGCACCGTGCCGTAGACGACGTGGCCTTCGCTGGCGAGGTGGATGGCGGTGGCGCGACCGATGCCGCTGTTCGCCCCGGTGACGACGGAGATGGTCATCGTCTCATCGTATGGGCCGGTCGGGCGCGGACTTCTACGAGACCTCGATCGGCGTGAACTCGTCGAACCAGATCGCGTCGGGATCGCAGGCGATCGCCAAGCTGGACACTCGTTGGTGATCGACGAGCAGCACGTCGAGCAGTTGCAAGCCCTGCAGCAGGTGGATGCGGCGCAGATCGAAGTAGCCGCGTCGATCTGCCATCGGTGGGGTGTCGGGCACGGCGTCGGCGATGCAGATGGTCATCGTCTGCGAGAACGGCACCTCCAGGCCGGGGCCGTCGCACCAGCCGACGAACAGGCCGAGGGCCGTGGGCGGATCGGCGAACAGCGCGGTCACGTGCCGGCGCTCGTCGAGCAGCACGAGCGCCTCCTTGTCGACGGCCATGTCGAGCACGCTGGAGGCGAGGGCGGCGGCGTCGGCGAACTTGGCGAGGACCAGCGGCTCGTCGGGGTCGGGCAGCCACACCGAGCACGGCTGGTCGTCGAACTGGAGGGCGACGGTGTGCCTGCGGCTGCGCAGGCGAGGGCGGCGAAACGACATGGTTCCCTCCGAATGAGAGTGCGAGACGTGAGTCGACGTGTCAGTCGGGGGAAGCCGTGACGCGGACCTTATCGCCGATGCCAGCGACCAGCTACGTGGCTCCCGAGTTGGAGCAGCGGCCAG
>DATBKA010000307.1:0-3922 GCA_036556105.1 Ilumatobacteraceae bacterium
CGTGATCAGCGAGCTGTGCCGCGGTCGTGGCGATCTCGATCGTCAATTCGGGCGGCGCCGGCGGCGATTGCGGGATCGGCGCAACTCCCATCGCCGGCGGTCCGCCGACGTCGTGCAAGCCGGCGGCGCGCCCCCTCTCGAGGACGTTCGGTGCGACACCCTCGCGCACCCACAGCAACCAGGCGAGGTCGCGGGCGGCGAAGAACTCGATCGCCTGGGCGATCATCGCGTCGGGGTCGCCCGCCGCCTCGTTCAGGTACGCGCCGTTGAAGAACGCGATCGGGATCCCCGTGGCGACGAGCGTCAGTGGACCGTCATCGACCACGTCGGCACCCATCGCCCGACCCAGTGCCGCCCACGTGCGGGCCAGGTTCTCGTCGGCAGCTGCGCCGAGCTCGGCGGCGTTCATCGCTGAAGCATCGCGCAAGGTGCCGATGTGTTCTGATGATGGCAATGGCCGATCGACTGGAGCCGCTTCCCGAGGATTGGTCGCGTGCCCTGGCGATCGTGGCTCATCCGGACGACATGGAATACGGAGCGGCCAGTGCCGTCGCCCGGTGGACGGCTGCCGGCAAGGATGTTCGCTACCTGTTGGTGACCCGCGGCGAGGCCGGGATCACGACGATGCCTCCGGATGAGGTCGGACCGGCACGCCAGCGGGAGCAGGGCGACAGCTGCGCGACCGTCGGCGTGACGACGCTGGAGTTCCTCGACCACCCCGACGGCCTCGTCGAGGACGGCGTCGCCCTGCGCAGTGACCTGGCCGCGGCGATCCGTCGCCATCGCCCGGAGGTGATCCTCTCCATCAACTACCGCGACTCATGGGGCGGGCAGAGCTGGAACCATGCCGACCACCGGGCCGTGGGTCGCGCTCTGCTCGACGCGATCCGTGACGCCGCCAACCCGTGGGTGTTCCGCGATCGAGGCGAAGCGTGGGACGGTGTCCGCTTCGCCGCGTTCAACGGTTCCCCGGAGGCGACACACGCGGTGGACGTCACCGAATTCCTGCAACGCGGGGTCGAATCGCTCAAGTGTCACACGCTCTACCTCGCCAACCTCGGCGGCGATCTGAGTGACCCCGCCGCGTTCCTGGAGGGCGCTGCGGCGAGCACCGGGAAACGGTTCGGTGTCACCCACGCTGTCGCCTTCGAGCTCGTCTTCTTCAAGTGACTAGCATCACCGCAGGGTGCATCTGCGAAACCGCCAGGTAGAGTCGTGTTGTGGGGCCGGGAACCCCCCAGGCAGCGGTCCGCAGCGATGTGTAGCTGACGGCGACTGCACAGCGTGATGCGTTTCACCCTGCCCCCGCAGGACGAACTTGATGCTCGACTCACAGCAACTGATAACGGCGATCTGGTCGATCTCCGAAGGTCGTGGATCCGA
The DNA here is from genome assembly GCA_036556105.1 of Ilumatobacteraceae bacterium. GTDB lineage: Bacteria > Actinomycetota > Acidimicrobiia > Acidimicrobiales > Ilumatobacteraceae > JAENVT01. Next base: position 1,384 of record DATBKA010000307.1, read on the forward strand.
CGACCAGCTGGCGCTTCTGCGCGCCGATCAACGCGCCTCGTTGAGCGTTCTCGATCGCCTGATCAACGAGACCGAGGCCGATCTCGAAGTCGTCCGCAACCTCGAAGGTGACGAGCGTGATCAGGTCGTAGCCGACTTCACCGACACTCTTCACGGGTTGCGCGCCACGGCTGCTCGCCTGCGTGGTCAGCCAGTGCCGGCCCCGCCGGTCGCCGAGCTGGAAGAGCTGTACGCGGCGACTGCCGATCGGCGGGAACCTGCCGAGGTGCAGTTGCAGGCGTCGTGGTCGGCGGGTCAGATCGTCGTCTGGGCCGGTGCGCGGGGCGCCGAGCCGGAGACCAACGACCAGCTGGCTACTCGCCTCGAGGAGATCGGCGGTCCCGCCGTCGGTTGGCAGTTGCACCGCGGGGTGCCGTTGCCCGGCGGCAAGCGCGCCGAGGCCGTGTCGATTCCGATGAAGGACGCACTCGGTTGGCTCGTCGCCATCGGTGGGGGTGAGCCGCCACCTGGTGTCGGCGCCAGTGTCACCTGGTTGGGCCGCGTCGCCCTCGAAGGTGTCCGCCTCGCGGCGCGTGGGGCAATCGTCCCGACCGTCCGCGTCGGAGGCCAGCCGAAGGGTGGCCTGGTCGAAGCGACCGTGCGTTGGGTCCCGGCGCTGCTCGACCGTTCCGTCATCGACGCCCTCGCCGGCACGATGCCCGGTGCGGTCGTCGCCGCGGGAGGCGGCGACGGGCGGGCGACGGCTACGGCGGTCATCACCGCCGCGGTCGAAGCCATCGTCAGCGAGAGCGTCGAGCGCATGGACCTTCCCGCCGCGCCTGCTCATGCCACCACGCCGGTCGACGTCGACCACATGGTGATGGCCCGACTCGACGGCGTCCCGTTCAAGGCTCACGCCACGTTGGTCACCGCAGTGTCGCGGCGGCTCGACCACTGGAACCGCTCCGTGAAGGATCCCGGTCGGCCCAAGCTGATCGTGCAGCTCGATCCACCGCGGCCTGGCGGGGTGTGGCTCGTCTCCGTGTTCGTCCCGAGCGGCAAGTCGATCATCCCCCTCGACGCGGCGATGCGCACCGACGCCGGCCGGCGTTCGATCAGCGGCGAGTGGCAGCGCCTGGTGCGGCTCGTGCCGGCGCTCGATCGCACGGGCACACCACGCCGCGGCCAGGTCGCGCTCAGCCAGGACGAAGCCTGGAAGTTCATGACCGTGGTCGGGCCGACCCTTGCCGCCTCCGGCTTCGAGGCCCGCTTGCCCGAGATCTCGCGCAAGAAGGCCAAGGCCTCGCTGCGGTTGTTCGCCGAGGCGCCGGCAGGTTCCGTGGTCGGGGCGCGGCAACTCAGCAACGTGTCGTGGTCGGTGCTGTTCGACGATGCCGAGTTGACCGCCGACGACATCAAACGCTTGGCTCGCCAAGCGCGGCCGCTGGTCGAGTCGCACGGGCGGTGGATCGAGGTCGATCGCTTCGACATCGAGCGCGCCGCGGCGGCGTTGGCGGAGCGCGAATCGATCACCCAACTCACCGGTGCCGAGATCCTTCGCCACAGCTTCGGTCTCGGCGACGCCGGGTTGTCCGGTGGAGTCGTCGTTCACGGCAACAGCTGGGCCAACGAGATCGTGCAGCGCGCCGGCGACGTGAAGCCGGTCAACGATCCCAAGGGCTTCTCCGGCACGTTGCGCACGTATCAGGCCGAGGCCGTGGCCTGGATCGGCTTCCTTGAAGCCGCCGATCTCGGTGGTTGCCTCGCCCTCGACATGGGGTTGGGCAAGACACCGACGGTGCTTGCCCACCTTGCTCGATCGGAGGCGGAGGGCAGCACGTTGGTCATCGCCCCTGCAGCGGTCGTGGGCAACTGGGCCGCAGAGGCGGCGCGGTTCACGCCCGACTTGCGTGTCGTGGTGCATCACGGCGCGTCACGGGCATCGGCCGACGAGTTGGCGACGGAGATCGCCGGTGCCGACATCGTCATCACGACGTACGCCACGGCGGTCCGCGACATCGATGCCCTCGTCACCACGAACTGGCAGACCGTCGTGCTCGACGAGGCGCAGGCGATCAAGAACCCGGCCAGCGACACTGCGCAGCAGCTGCGCCGGTTGCGTGCGCACACGCGCCTCGCCCTCACCGGTACCCCGATCGAGAACGGGCTCGGCGATCTGTGGGCCATCCTCGACTTCACCAACCCGGGTCTGGTCGGTTCCCGAGCGTCGTTCCTGGCCCAGATGTCGGGTGACGGTGAGGCTGCGTTGCGGGCGTTGAACGGTCTGCTGCTGTTCCGGCGCACCAAGCTCGAACCGGAGGTCGCCGCCGAGCTGCCGGACAAGATCGACGAGCTCGACCACTGCACGATGACAGCCGAGCAGATCGGGCTGTACCAGGCGGTGCTCGACGCGCTGTTGCAGCACATGGCCGACGAAGATGTACTCGCCGAGAACAAGAAGGGCGCGATCCTTGCCGCGATCACCGCACTCAAGCAGATCTGCAACCATCCCGCTGCCTATCGCGACGACGACCAGCCACTCGAGGGCCGATCGGGGAAG
>DATBKA010000308.1:0-4971 GCA_036556105.1 Ilumatobacteraceae bacterium
TGACCATCAACAACCTGCGCATCGAGGTCGCCGGCTCCGGTGTGGACATCGTCGACGATGTCAACCTGTCGATCGCGCCGGGCGAAGTGCTCGGTCTCGTCGGCGAGTCCGGGTCGGGCAAGACCACCGTCGGTCTGGCCGTGCTCGGTCACGGTCGCCGCGGTGTCAAGTTGGCGGGCGGCGACGTCACGATCGGCGATGCGCCGATGCTGTCGCTCGGCGAAACGGCGCTGCGGCACGCTCGCGGTCGTCTCGTCACGTACGTGCCACAGGACCCGTCGACCGCCTTGAACCCGGCGCTGCGGATCAAGAAGCAGTTGCTCGAAGTGCTCGAGTTCCACAACTTCGGCGGCAGCGACGCCGCTCGAGAGGCGCGGGTCCAGGAAGTGATGAGCGAGGTGCTGCTGCCGAGCACCCCGGAGTTCCTACGCCGCTACCCGCACCAGCTGTCCGGCGGCCAGCAGCAACGCGTCGGTCTCGCCATGGCCTTCGCCTGCCGGCCGTCGGTGATCGTGCTCGACGAGCCGACCACCGGTCTCGACGTCAGCACGCAAGCACACGTGCTCGACACCGTTCGCCAGCTGTGCCGTGCTCACCAGGTCGCCGCGCTGTACGTCACGCACGACCTGGCCGTCGTCGCCAACCTCGCCGACCGCGTCGCCGTGATGTACGCCGGCCGGATCGTCGAGCAGGGCCCGGCGTCGGAGCTGTTCCACAACCCGAGCCATCCGTACACGCGCCATCTCGTTGCCGCGGCACCCGACATGTCGACCGAGCGGGAGATGGTCGGCCTCCGCGGACGGGCCCCGGCACCCGGCAAGCGGCCGGTCGGCTGTTCATTCGCGTTGCGGTGCGAGCTCGCCACCGACGAGTGCCGTGCCGAGTTCCCGGCCGAGCGCGAGGTGGCGCCGGGGCGTCTGGTGCGATGCGTGCGCCCGTTCGCGATCCCGGAGCGCACGCAGCACGTCGCCGTGCACTCCGCACCAATGGCCTCGTCGGCAACGCATGCGCTGATGGTTCGCGACGTGTGCGCCTCGTACTCCGGGCTCGAGGTGGTGCACAACATCAACCTCCACGTCGACCGTGGCGAATGCCTTGCTCTGGTCGGCGAGTCCGGCTCCGGCAAGACCACGCTCTCGCGCTCGATCGGCGGTCTGCACCATGAGTGGACCGGCGAGATCCTGCTCGGCTCGGAGCGCTTGTCGCGCGGCGCCCGCGAGCGCACCACGGCGCAGCGATTGCGCATCCAGTACGTGTTCCAGAACCCGTACAGCTCGCTGCAACCGCGTCGATCCGTCGGCGAGTCTGTGGCCCGCCCGCTGATCGTCGGTGGTCTCGGCAAGAACGAAGCAGCGCGTCGGGTGGCGGAGATGCTCGAGCGCGTCGCCCTCACCGCCGGCTACGCACAGAAGTTCCCCGATCAGCTGTCCGGAGGCGAGCGCCAACGCGTCGCCATCGCCCGTTCGCTGGTCAGCAAACCGGAAGTGCTCGTCTGCGACGAGGTCACGTCGGCCCTCGACGTGCTCGTTCAAGCCTCGATCGTCGAGCTGCTCAGCGAGCTGCGCCGCGACCTCGGCTTGGCGATGCTGTTCGTCACGCACAACCTCCCGCTCGTGGCATCGATCGCCGACAACGTCGCCGTGCTCGCCGACGGCAAGCTCGTCGAGTTCGGTGAGACCGAGCGGGTGCTGCGCTTCCCCGAGGCGGAGTACACCAAGCGCCTGATCGCCGACACGCCGCAGATCAGCGCCGTCGGGCCGACCGACACCGACCCGGAGCTAGTTCGCCCCGTCGAGTCGTAGCTGGCGCGATTAGCTTTCGGCTCATGCCCGCCGATCACCCAGCAACTCCCGTCGACATCAAACCGCGCAGTCGTGACGTCACCGACGGGATGACGAAGGCCCCAGCCAGGGCCATGCTGCGCGCAGTGGGGATGACCGACGCGGACTGGGTCAAGCCGCAGGTGGCGATCGCTTCGGCGTGGAACGACGTGACCCCGTGCAACATGACCCTGCGCAAGCTGGCCGAGCACGCCAAGGACGGCGTTCGTGCCGCTGGTGGCTTCCCGATGGAGTTCGGCACGATCACGGTCAGCGACGGCATCAGCATGGGCCACGAAGGGATGCGCGCCTCGTTGGTCAGCCGTGAGGTCATCACCGACTCCGTCGAATGCGTGATGCATGCCGAGCGGCTCGATGGGTTCGTCGGCTTGGCCGGCTGCGACAAGAGCATTCCGGCGATGCTGATGGCCGCGGCGCGGCTCGACCTGCCCAGCGTGTTCGTCTACAACGGCTCGATCCTGCCTGGCGAGCACAACGGCGTCGCCCTCGACATCACCAGCGTGTTCGAGGCCGTCGGCGCCTGCGCGATGGGCAAGATCAGCGAGGACGAGCTCGGCGAGATCGAGCGCAAGGCGTGCCCTGGCGAGGGCGCGTGCGGAGGGATGTTCACCGCCAACACGATGAGCTCCATCGCCGAAGCGATCGGCATGTCGCTGCCTGGCTCCGCGTCGCCGCCGGCGATCGACCACCGCCGCGAAGACGACGCCCGTCTTGCCGGCGAAGCAGTGGTCAACATGCTTCGCCTCGGCATCACGCCGCGGATGATCATGACCAAGGCCGCGTTCGAGAACGCCATTGCCGTCACCTCGGCGCTCGGTGGATCGACCAACGCCGTGCTGCACCTGCTGGCGATCGCCAACGAAGCCGGAGTCGAACTGCACCTCGACGACTTCAACCGCATCGCCGCCAAGGTGCCGCACATCGCCGACATGAAGCCCGGCGGCACGTTCCACATGAGCGATCTCGACCGGGTCGGGGGCGTGCCGGTGGTGATGAAGCACCTCCTCGACAACGGCCTGTTGAACGGCGACGTGCTCACCGTCACCGGCAAGACCATGGCGGAGAACCTGGCCGAGCTCGATCCGCGCCGTCCCGACGGCGTGGTCGTGCACTCCGTCGACGAGCCGATCCATCATGAAGGCGGCATCAACGTGCTCACCGGGTCCCTCGCTCCGAGGGGTGCGGTCGTCAAGGTTGCCGGGCTCAGCAAGGAGCAGATGCGCTTCGAAGGCGTGGCCCGGGTCTTCGACGGCGAGGACGGGGCGATGGATGCGATCCTGTCGGGATCCGTCGTTCCCGGCACCGTGCTCGTCATCCGCTACGAGGGTCCGAAGGGTGGGCCGGGGATGCGTGAGATGCTGGCCATCACGGGGGCCTTGAAGGGCGCCGGCCGCGGTGCGGACTGCGCGCTGGTCACCGACGGGCGGTTCAGCGGCGGCACGTGGGGGTTCTGCATCGGCCACGTCGCCCCCGAGGCAGTCGACGGCGGGCCGATCGCGTTCGTGCGCGACGGCGACCGGATCCTGGTCGACGTGCACGAGCTGCGTCTCGATCTGCTCGTCGACGAGGCGGAGTTGGCCAGTCGCCGCGCCGGCTGGTCACCGAACCCGCCGCGGTACACCAGCGGCGTGCTCGGCAAGTACGCCCGACTCGTCCAAGGCGCCGAGACCGGCGCGATCACCAACACGCTGTGATCGGCACACCATGAACCTCCACGAGGTCCTCGAGCTCATCAAGCTGCGCTCGTTCGAGTTCGACGCAGAACAGCGGCTGATCAGCAAGTGCCATGTCCCCGACGACTTTCGCAAGTTCGCCAAGCGCAAGCTGCCCAAGGCCGTGTTCGACTACGTCGACGGCGGGTCGGAGGAGGAGATCGCCATGCGGTCGAACCGCGACGCGTTCCTCCGGCGGCGGCTGAAGCCGCAACTGCTCCGCGACGTCTCGTCGACCGATCTCACCGGCGAGCTGTTCGGGCAACCGTTCGAGCTCCCCGTCGGGCTGGCCCCCACGGGCTACACGCGGATGATGCACCCGACCGGCGAGGTGTCGGCATGCCTTGCCGCCAAGGCGATGGGCGTGCCCTACGCGCTCTCGACGATGGGCACGACGACCGTCGAAGACGTCGCCGCGACGGGCCATCCGAACCTGTGGTTCCAGTTGTACGTCACCAGCGACCGGCGGCTCAGCGACCCGTTGATCGACCGCGCTGCCCAGGCCGGCTACCGGGCGTTGGAGCTGACGATCGACACCGTGGTCACTGGTCGCCGTGTCCGCGACCTGCGCAACGGTCTCACCATCCCGCCACAGCTCAGCGTGGGGACGATCCTCGAGATCGGCACTCACCCGCAGTACTGGATCCGCATGCTGCGCAGCCCGGCGATCGGATTCGCCAACTTCGATGCGCTCTCGCCCGACGAGATCAAAGGCGCGGCGTCGACTCGGATCAGCACGCTGTTCGACCATTCCCTGAACTGGGCCGACGTCGAGCAGTTGCGTGCGCGATGGGAAGGGCCGCTGCTGTTGAAAGGGCCGATCAGTCCCGCCGACGCGCAGCGCGCCCTCGACCTCGGCGTCAACGGGTTCCATCTCTCGAACCACGGTGGTCGCCAGCTCGACCGGTGTGCTGCGCCGATCGACCTGCTCGCTCCGCTGCGCGCCGCCGTCGGCGACGACGTGCCGATCGTCCTCGACTCGGGGGTGCGGTCCGGCGCCGATGTGGCTGTGGCCGTGGCGCTCGGTGCCGACATGGCGTTCATCGGGCGGTCGTACGTGTACGCGGTCGCGGCCGCCGGCCAGCGCGGCGTGGAGCACGTGCTCGGCTTGTTCCGCGATCAGCTGCGCTCGACGATGCAGCTCAGTGGCGTCACCTCATTGGCCGAGCTGCGCAAGCACGGCCCGGAGTTGCTCGGCGACACCGCCTAGGCGAACTGCACGCAGAACACCGGCGGCAGCGTGCTGGTGATCTGGCGGAACGACGTGCCGCCGTCGTCGCTGTACCACAGCGAGCCGGTGGTCGACGCCATCAGCAGCCGGCGACCCGAGGCATCGACGTCGAGGCCGTGCCGATAGACGAGGTGGTAGGCGTCGTGCTGGGGCAGCCCGGTCTCGATGGTCTCGAACGTGCGGCCGC
>DATBKA010000309.1:0-5014 GCA_036556105.1 Ilumatobacteraceae bacterium
TCCACACGACGATCAACGTGCTGGAAGGTCTGCGCGACTACGCCGAGGCCGGCGGGCCGCAGCGCGCCGCGACGACACTCGCCGAACAGCGCGGTCGCGACTTCCTCCTCAAGCATCACCTGTTCCGCTCGCTCCGCACGGGCGAGGTGGTCGACCCGAAGATGCTGCGCCTGACGTTTCCGCCGCGGTGGCGCTACGACGTGTTGCGCAGCCTTGACTACTTCCGCCTCGCCGGGGCGCCGCACGACGAGCGGCTCAACGAGGCGATCGGGGTGGTCGTCGCCAAACGGCGCCCGGACGGTCGCTGGCCGGCGAGCGTCGCCCACCCAGGTGCGGTGTGGTTCCAGATGGAGCGACCGGCGCGGCCGAGCCGGTGGATCACGCTCCGCGCCTTGCGAGTGCTCCGCTGGTGGTCACCTTCCGGAACTCAAGGCCTGGTCAACGCCGATACGAGTGTTTGAAGGCACCCTGTCCGCCTTGAAACACTCGGTTGCAAGCGGACTGGCAGCTCACTCCGCGGTGGCGATGCGCCGGGTTGCTTCGCTGTAGAGATCGGCGAGGTCGTGGCGGCCGTCGCTGGTGAAGTGGGAGACGAACTGGTAGCCGAGCTCGACGGCAGCGTTGCGCTGGGCGGCGGCTTCCTCGCGCGACGGCGTGCTGGCGACCTCGGGCAGGTCGAGCACCGAGCTGGCGGCGCGCAACGCTGCGCCACCGATCACGTCCAGCAACGCCGCGGCGAGCAACGCATGCTGGGCCGCGCTGGTCAGGTGGCCGCCTGCGGCCAGCGCGGCCGACCAACGGATGTGGTAGGCGAGCTGTCCGAGCTGGCCGTCGTCGATCGAGATCGTCCCGATCTCGGCAACTGAAGTCTGACTGGTTTCCATAGGGACATCTCAACTGACGCAACGGTGCGATCCCAGGGCCGAACGTCCCTCGGTGGCTGTTCCTACTGGCCCTCCACCCGTTCGGCGGGGCCACGTTTGACGCCGGACGCCCCGCATGGGTGCGGCAAACGTCAAACGCCGTAGGGTTCGCGGGATGTCGAACGACCTTCCTGACACGATGCGGCAGCTGCGCAGCCTGGTCACCGAAGACGGACAGTTGCAGCTCTCGCTGGTCACCGTGCCGATGCCGCAACCGCAACCGCACGAGGTGTTGGTGCGCGTCGAGGCCGCACCGATCAACCCGTCGGACCTGGGTTTGCTGCTGGCCACTGCCGATCTGGCGACGGCTGCAGCGACTGGATCGCCGGACGATCCGGTGGTGACGGCGCAGATCCCACCGCAGACGATGCGCGGTCTCGCCGCACGCGTCGGCCGTTCGATGGCTGTCGGGAATGAGGGAGCCGGCGTGGTCGTCGCGGCCGGCACCAGCGACGAGGCGCAGGCCTTGGTCGGACGTACCGTTTCGATCATCGGTGGCGAGACCTACGCCGAGTACCGCTGCGCGCCGGCGATGATGTGCATGGCGCTGCCGGAAGGCACCGATCCGGCACTCGGCGCATCGTGGTTCGTCAACCCGATGACCGCACTCGGCATGGTCGAGACGATGCGCATGGAGGGTCACAGCGCGCTCGTTCACACCGCCGCCGCGTCGAACCTCGGCCAGATGCTGCAACGCGTCTGCCTCGCTGATGGGGTGCCGCTCGTCAACATCGTCCGCCGCGACGAGCACGTGGAGCTGCTGCGCGGGATCGGCGCCGAGCACGTGTGCAACTCGTCGGCACCGTCGTTCACGGACGATCTGACGAGGGCGCTCGTCACCACCGGGGCGACGATCTGCTTCGACGCCATCGGCGGGGGTCGCCAAGCCGGGCAGATCCTGGCGTGCATGGAAGCAGCGATCAATGCCAACGCAACCGAGTTCAGTCGCTACGGATCGAACGTGCACAAGCAGGTGTACATCTACGGAGGCCTCGACCGCGGTCCGACCGAGTTCAACCGCAACTTCGGGATGGCGTGGGGCATCGGAGGGTGGTTGCTGTCACCGTTCCTCCAGAAGATCGGCCCGGCTGGGATGGAGCGGTTGCGCAACCGGGTCGCCACCGAGCTGGCGACGACGTTCGCCAGCCATTACACGGACGAAGTCACCCTCGCCGGTGCTCTCGATCTCGCCGCGCTCACGACGTATGCGCGACAGGCAACCGGTCAGAAGTTCCTGATCCGCCCGTCACGATCCTGAAGCATCGACCGAGCGCGCGTAGAGGTCGCGCATCAACGCCACTTCGGCCATGTGGTGGATGAACTCGCGGTTCACCCAGCGGACGATTCCGATGAACGGGATCTCTGGATCCAAGCCGTACGGGTAGGCGCCGAAGCCCGGCACATCGAGCTGTTCGTCGGTCATCGCCTCGACTGACTTCGCCCAACTGTCGACCCAGCCCCACAGCGTCTGCACGGCGATGTCCGCATTCGGTGTGAAGTCGACCATCACCTTCGGCTCGACGCTGCGCGTGCCGAACGTCCACTCCCATCGACCGGCGAGGCCGGCGGTGACATGGGCGATCCGCCAGGCGATCGTCGTCAACGGGCCGGGGTCGAACGGGCCGATCGACGTGTCGTGGTCGAGCACCCAATCACCGGCGCCGAACGCCTGACTGGTCGCGGCCTCGCCACGCCGCCGGATCGACCACATCCCCGCGTGCGGTTCCCACAGGTATTCATCCGAGGTGAGGCCGGCCATGCGATCGGCCGACAGCTGCTTCGAATCGAGGAGCTGATCGATCAAGACGCCGACCCGGTCGGTGCGGATCTCCATGTTGCGGACCTTACGTCCAGTAATCGGTCAGTTCTCGGCCACTTTCTTCAAGCCGGCCAGCATCCCCGACCAGTTCTTCTCGTAATCCTCGCGGTGCTGGCGATCGTCCTCGGTCACTTGCCCGTTGAGGTTCGACTGATCGAGGACCACCTCGGTGCCTTCCTCGACCTCGCGCAAGGCGATGTGCACGACGTGGTAGTTGTCGGGCACGTCGTCCTTGCCCTCCAGGGGGCTCCAGTGGGAGTAGCTCATCTCGCGGTGAGGCTCGAACGTGAGGATCTCGCCCTTGTCCTCGAACGGCTTGCCCTTCCACTCACCCTTGAACTTGATCGGGTGACCGACCTTCCAGTCGGTGTCGATCTCCGCACCCATGAAGTACTGCGGGATCAACGTCGGGTCCGTCAACGCTTCCCACACTCGGTGACGTGGGGCCTTGACGACGACGGATGCCTTGGCGGTGGTCGCGGTCATATCTGGTACCTCCTCTGGACGACCTTCACCAGTACCCAAAGTTCGGCGCTGCGGAACACTGGTTTGGTGGTGACAGTGACACCGTTCGGACGAGGAGCGACGTGGCACGTGGCAGGCTTGGCCCCGTGGACGATGCCGCGATCACGAGCCTTGGTGCAGCCGATCTCTCCGACGCCATCCATCGCAAGCAGGTGTCGTGTCGCCAGGTGATGACGGCCTACCTCGACCGGATCGACGCTCAGAACCCGGCCGTGAACGCGATCGTCAGCCTGCGTGCTCGCGACGACCTGCTCTTCGAAGCTGACAAGTGCGACGACGAGTTGGGCCGCGGCGCATCCCGCGGATGGATGCATGGCATGCCGCAGGCGATCAAGGACCTGGCCGAGACGAAAGGGATACCCACGACCAAAGGGTCGCGGCTGCTCGCCGACTTCGTGCCCGACTTCGACTGTGTGATGGTCGAGCGGATGAAGTCCGCAGGTTGCATCGTCATCGGCAAGACGAACGTTCCCGAGTTCGGTCTCGGCTCGCACACGTTCAACGACGTGTTCGGCACGACGCGCAACGCCTTCGATCACAGCCGCACCGCGGGAGGCAGCAGCGGTGGCGCCGCCGTCGCACTGGCATTGCACATGCTCCCGGTCGCCGACGGCAGTGACTACATGGGTTCGCTGCGCAACCCGGCGGCGTGGAACGACATCTTCGGCTTCCGCCCCAGCCAGGGTCGAGTGCCGGGCGCGCCGGAGCGCGACTCGTACCTCGCCCAACTCGGCACCGAGGGCCCGATGGGTCGCAGCGTCATCGATCTCGCCGTGCTGCTCGGTACGCAAGCCGGCTATCACCCAGCGTCGCCGCTGTCGTTGTCTGGCCGGCTCGACGAGCTCGGCTCGGTCGCCGCTGCCAGAGAGACGCTGAAGAGCGATCCGGCGGGCACCCGCATCGCCTGGCTGGGCGACCTCGACGGCTACCTGGCGACCGAACCGGGGATCCTCGACCGTTGTGCGGACGGTCTACGCAGCCTCGAGTCCCTGGGTTGCAAGGTCGACGCGGCTCGATTCGACATGTCGCCCGAGCGCGTCTGGGAAGCGTGGTTGGTGTGGCGGCATGTCCTGGTGTGGGCGAACCTGTCACCGCTGCTCGCCAACGCGACCAAGCGCGAGTTCGTCAAGCCCGAGGCGTTGTGGGAGATCGATCGTGGCCTGCACATCACCGGTGCCCAGCTCAGTCGGGCGTCGACCGAGCGCACGTTGTTCTACGCCAGCATCAGCTCGCTGTTCGATCGTTTCGATGCTCTCGCACTGCCCACGACCCAGGTGTGGCCGTTCGACGCAGCAGAGCGTTGGCCGCGTCGGATCGGCGATCGCGAGATGGACACCTACCACCGCTGGATGGAGGTGACCGCGTACGCGACCTTCGCCGGCCTGCCGTCGATCAGCGTTCCGGTTGGCTTCGACGAGCGTGGCTTGCCCGCCGGGATGCAGTTGATCGGTCGACCGCGCGGCGACGTCGACGTGCTGCGCCTCGCCTCCGCGTACGAGTCCACGCTCCAACGGTGATGGACCCCCGCGCCCGGCAGCTGATCGATCACTACGGCATGGCTCCGCTGCCCGTGGAGGCGACCTTCTTCGTCAGCACGTATCGCAGCAACGCTGAGACGGAGACCGGCGGGCCGGTCGGGACGGCGATGCTCGGGTTGTTCAACGATGATCCGCCGAGCCGATCGCTGTTCCATCGCCTGACCTACGACGAGGTGTGGCACTTCTACGGCGGCGATCCGCTGCGGCTC
>DATBKA010000310.1:0-11688 GCA_036556105.1 Ilumatobacteraceae bacterium
CCGGCAGATCGTCGAGCGCGGCATCTATCCGGCCGTGGACCCGCTGGCCAGCTTCTCGCGCATTCTGGACCCGCGCATCGTGGGCCAGGAGCACTATGATGTAGCCCGCGCCGTCAAGGGCGTCCTGCAGCGCTATAAGGACCTGCAGGACATCATCGCCATCCTGGGCATCGACGAGCTCTCCGAGGAGGACAAGCTGATCGTGTCGCGGGCGCGCAAGGTGCAGCGCTTCCTGTCGCAGCCGTTCTTCGTGGCCGAGGTCTTCACCGGGCTGTCCGGCGAGTACGTCTCGACGCAGGACACGGTGGACAGCTTCGAGTCGCTGGTCAGGGGCGACCTCGACCACATCCCCGAGCAGGCGTTCCTCAACGTCGGCGGCGTCGAGCAGGTGCTCGCCAAGGCGAAGCAGCTTGCCGAGCAGGTTGCCTAGGCCGATGACTGGGAGTCGTGGATGACGAACACGATGCAAGTCGAGGTGGTGTCACCGGAGAAGGTGGTCTTCGCCGGCGAAGCGACGATGGTGATCACGCGCACCCTCGGTGGTGGCGAGATCGCGTTCCTCCCCGGCCACGCGCCGTTCCTTGGCGCGCTCACCGAGTCGCACACGCGCATCACGCTCGCTGACGGCACGACGTTGCACGCCGCGGTCCATGGTGGGTTCGTCCAAGTCAGCGGCAACAAGGTGAGCATCCTCAGCGACATCGCCGAACTCGCCGACGACATCGACCGGCCGCGCGCCATCGACGCCATGGAGCGCGCCGAGGCGATCCTGCGTCACGAGCACGACGCCGAAGCGGTGGCCGCGTTGAGCCGGGCCCACGCCCGCCTCAAAGCCACCGGTGGCGTCAACGGCACGCCGGCCGGCGCCCACTGATCTCCTACTGCGTTTGTGAACTCCCGGCCCGCATGCGGGCGGCGGGTTCACAATCACGTACGTCGTAGCATCGGCCGGATGGCCACACCGTTCCCGTTCGCGTCGGCGCTCGTCACAGGAGCATCGAGTGGGATCGGCGCGGCGATGGTCCACCGCCTCGGCGAGGCCGGGGTCAGCCAGGTGATCGTCGCCCGCCGACGCGATCGGCTCGAGTCGCTGGCCGAGGCCTATGCCAACGTCGAAGTGCTCCGCGCCGACCTGACGACAGCCAAGGGAGTTGGCGCGGTCGTCGAACGCGTCACCGACCCGTCGCGGCCCATCGAGCTGGTCGTCAACAACGCCGGGTTCGGCACGTCGGGTCCATTTCACACCCTGGACGCCGACCGGTTGGCGAACGAGATCACGCTGAACTGCATCGCCCTGACACGGATCAGTCGGGCGGCGCTGTGTGAGATGGTCGAGCGTGGCAGTGGATACTTGCTCAACGTGAGCAGCGTGGCCAGCTTCCAGCCGGTGCCGAACCTCGCCGTGTACGCGGCCACGAAGGCCTACATCAGGTCGCTGACCGAGAGCCTCCACGAGGAGGTGCGCGGCACCGGGGTGCACGTCACCGCACTCTGTCCTGGGTTGACTCGTACCGAGTTCCAGGCGATCAGCAGCAGTGGCGAATATGCCGGCCGCTATCCGTCGTTCGCGTGGATGTCCGCCGACGACGTCGCTGCCACCGGGCTCGACGATGTGGCCAAGGGTCGTGCCGTCTCGGTGCCGGGGATGCTCTACAAAGGGCTGGTCACGGCGTCGAGCATGACGCCGCGCGGGATGGTGCGCCGCGTCGTGGGATTCATCCAACGTGCCTGACGGAATTCAGGCGTAGTCGACAGAGGCAAACGCGGACAGCTTGTCGATGCGGTGTCGCGCATCGATCATCCGCACCGTGCCGCTCTTCGAGCGCATCACCAGGCTCTGCGTCCGCGCCCCGCCATGCTCGTAGCGAACACCGCGGAGCAGTTCTCCGTCGGTGACGCCGGTAGCGGCGAAGAAGCTGTTGTCGCCCCTGACCAGATCATCGGTGGTGAGCACGGCGCTCAAGTCGTACCCGGCGTCGATCGCCGCTTGTCGTTCCTCGTCGTTGCGCGGCGCCAGGAGGCCTTGGATCTCGCCGCCCATGCACTTCAATGCAGCTGCGGCGGTGACGCCTTCGGGTGTTCCACCGGTACCGAGCAGCACGTCGACCCCGGCATCGGGCCACCCGGTGGCGATCGCGCCGAAGATGTCGCCGTCGGTGATCAGCTTGACGCGGGCGCCGCTGGCGCGGACCTCGCCGATCAGGTCGACGTGGCGTTCGCGGTCGAGGATCACCACGGTGAGGTCGCGCACGCTCGCGCCCTTGGCCTTGGCGACCCAACGCAAGTTCTGCGTGGCCGTCGCGGTGATGTCGATCGACCCGGCGGCCTCGGGGCCGACCGCGATCTTGTGCATGTACACACACGGCCCGGGGTCGAACATCGTGCCCCGCTCGCTGACGGCGATGACAGCAATCGCATTGGCCCGGCCCAACGCGGTGAGGGTGGTGCCGTCGATCGGGTCGACGGCCACGTCGGTCTGTGGCTGCGTGCCGTCGCCGACGCGCTCGCCGTTGAACAGCATCGGCGCCTTGTCCTTCTCACCTTCCCCGATGACGACGATGCCGTCCATCGGCACACCGGAGAGCACGATGCGCATTGCTTCGACGGCGGCCCGGTCGGCGCCGATCTTGTCGCCTCGACCGACCCAGCGGGAGGCTGACAGGGCTGCCGATTCGGTGACCCGCACCAGCTCCAGGGCCAAGTTCCGGTCCGGCTTCTGTGCTTGAGTCGAGGGCATCGCCCGCCCACCGTACTTCGTTGCGGTGGACGGGCGCAGCCCGGGTTGTGCTGAATCGTTCAGATTTGTATGTGTGGGTGTCGCCGGATGCGCCGGATCTCGTGACGGAGACGTGAGCGCTGGCTGATCTGGCGCAGCCGCTCCTGGCGGTCGCGGATCAGTTGCTGGGCGATGTAGGGGTGACTGGAAAACACTGGAGTGCTCCTTGTGTGATGGCAGGTGGGATGGTGGGACAGGAGAATTCGCTCGTGCGCCGGTGCATGGCACCGCACCGCGAGGAGGATGGAGGGGACGACTTCGGCGCGGGTGCGCGCCGTCAGGCCGTGACGCTGCCGAGGCCGAACGGGCGCGCGGCGACGTCGGTGAGGCTGGTCGCTCTGAACTTCAACATCGGGCACCTCCTTTCGACTCGGTCCGTGGAGCGTCGCAGAACACCCGCAACGATGTCCAATGAATTAACGCAACGTCGCCCGGCGTTACAGTCCGCAGCCATGTCGATCGCTGTCGAGCGGTGCATCGTGGCGCCCGACCTCACCGAGCCGCGACTGAGCCCCGACGGTCGCAGCATCGTGTACGCCTTGTCGACCGGCGGATCGAGAGCACTGATGATCGATCGGTTGGACGGCACGCCGGTGCGCCAACTGACCGCACATCCCGCACCGCGCCCTGGTCGCGGCCTGGGTGGTGGGTGTTGGTACTGGACGCCCGACGGGGCAGCGGTGATCTACGCCGCTGCCGATGGCAACCTGTGGTTGCAGCCCGTGCCCAACGGCAACGTCCGGCAACTGACCCGGGTCGGTGAGGACCGCAACGCCGGCGCTCCCGCCGTCACCAGCGACGGCACTCGAGTCGTGTACGTCATCGACGAGGCCGAGGTGTGGTCGACCCGGCTCAGCGATTGCTCATCGGAGCGACTCGACGACGGCTCGGCGGACTTCGTGTTCGATCCGTGCCCGACGCCGTCGAGCGACGGTGTCGTGTGGCAGGCGTGGAACGTGCCGGACATGCCCTGGGATTCGTCCCGACTCGAACGTGTTCGCTTCGACCGCACCATCCCGGTCAGCTTCCAGCCGGCCGGCGCCGTCCAGCAGCCGCGCTTCTTCCCTGACGGGACTCCGCTCGTGCTGCGTGACGACACTGGATGGCTGAATGTGTGGGCGGGGGACGCGCCGCTCGTCGAGGAACCGTTCGAGCACGGCGGACCGGCGTGGGGGATGGGCCAGCGCTCCTTCGCCGCGTCGCCGAACGGCGATCGTGTTGTCTTCACGCGCAACGAAAGTGGGTTCGGCCGGCTGTGCGTCGTCGACGTTGCGGATCGTGCGGTCCGAGAGATCGCCCGCGGTGTCCACGGACAGCTGTCGTGGCAGGGCGGGAAGGTGGCTGCGCTGCGCACCGGAGCGCGCACCCCGACGCAGGTCGTCTACTACGACGACATCACGTGGGAACGGACGGTCGTCGCCGTCGGACCGTTGAGTGGCTGGGAGGACCTGCCCCTTGCCGAGCCCGAGCTGGTCGAGATCCCCGCCGGCGACGGCGAAGTGCTGCACGCCCGTCTGTACCGGGCCGATGCGCCGACGCAGCGGCTGCTGTGCTGGCTGCACGGTGGGCCGACCGACCAATGGCAGGTGACGTTCATGCCACGAATCGCCTACTGGCGAGACCACGGCTGGAACGTGCTCGTGCCCGATCATCGCGGCTCGACCGGCCACGGCCGCGTCTATCAACAAGCGCTGCGCGGCCGGTGGGGAGAGCTCGATGTCAGCGACGTTGCCGACTCGCTGGCCCACGCGCACGACCACGGTTGGGGTGAGCCTGGCGCCACGGCGCTGATCGGGTCGTCGGCCGGTGGCTTCACTGCGCTCTGCGTCGCCGCCGCCCATCCCTCGTTGCTGGCCGCGGTGATTGCCGCCTACCCGGTGACCGATCTCATCGATCTCGGCGAGCGCAGCCATCGTTTCGAACGGCACTACACGCACTCGCTCGTCGGTCCACTGCCGGATGCGGAGGGCGCGCACACGGCAAGGTCGCCGCTTCATCTGACGGATCGCCTCCACGTGCCGATCTTGCTGATGCACGGCGACGCCGATCCTGTCGTTCCGGTCGAGCAGAGCGTTGCCTTTGCCGAGCGCTGCCGCGACGCGGGCGTCGATGTCGAGCTCGTGATCTACGCGGGTGAGGGCCACGGGTTCCGGCAACCCGACAACCAGCTCGACGAGTACCGCCGGATGGAGGCCTTCCTGGCTACCCGAGTTGGTGGCCGATAGCGTCAGCGCCGTGACCGACGAATGGAACCCGAACGATCCCGAGGCGACGCGGGTCCACTACGACTTGTCCAGCTGGACGTTCGAGCAGATGGCGGAGCTCGCGGCCAGTCTTGCCGACGCCGAGATCCCCCATGCGTGGGACGGCAACGAGTTGATGGTGCCGGAGTCCGCCGAGGACGAGACCGACGACATCGTCGCTCAGGTCGAGGTGCGCATGGGCATCGCCAGCGAGGGCGACGACGCCAAGCGCGAGCCGGTGGAGCTGGCCGACGACGCCGACGCCACCGAGTACGACCTCGCCGATTGGGAGGCGGCGGAGCGTGAACTGGTCACCACTCACCTCACGGCTCGCGGCCTGCCGTTCCGATGGGAAGACGAGGTGCTCCTCGTCAGCACCGACGACGAAGAGTTGGTCGACGCGATCCTCGACGAGGTCGAGAACGACGAGGGTGTGGAGGTCGACGATGATGAAGATGAAGACGCCGATCAGTTGCCGTTCGAGACGCTGACGACCTTCTTCCTCGCCGGCGACCGCTTGCAGCGCAACCCGCTCGATGCCGACGGGCTCGAGCAGTTGCTCGAAGCCACCGAGCTGGCCGATCCTGCCCGCCCTCCGTACGGAGTCGACCGGCGGCTGTGGGAGCGAACGTGCGCGCTCGCCGACGAGCTCGCTGCCGCGCTGGCTGATGGAGAGGACCCTGACGTGGACGAGACTCAGGCAGTCGCGGCCGAGCTGCACGCGCTGCTGCGGCCGTACATCTAGATCGCGGCCATCGTGCTGCTCGCCGAGCTCGAAGTGTGGCACTCCCGACCGGTCACACCGACGCGCCGCGTCTCGCTCGGGCATCTCGTGCTGCCCGTCGATCCGAGCCCTGGCTTTGGTGGGCTGTTGCTCGGCGCCGTGATCGCCAGACACCTTCCCGAGGTCGACCCCGACCTCGTCCCCGATGTCCACCGCTTGCTCGATCAGGTCAGCCGCGGCGAGCGCGTCGTGCAGCCACGGCTGCTGCACCGCTATCAGGTCGATCGGCACGGCCTCGCCGTCAGCGTGCACCGGCTCGTCGGCGAAGGCGACAACGTCCGCTTCAGCCTCAACGCCCAAGGCGCGCCGCTCGCACAAGTGCTCGGCGCGATCTATGCCGTCGAGCGACTCGGTTTCGACGCCCGGCAGACCTTGAACCCGTCGTTGCACAAGGCGATGCGGTGGCGTGGTCCGATCGGTCCGTCGTTCATCGCCAACCTCGCCGGCTCGGCCGGCACCGCGCTGAGCACGATGGCCGATCCGCGGGCCTGGGCGATGGAGCTGCTCGGCTTCCCGGTCGGCACGGGAAAGGTGACGAAGAAGGACGTGATGGCCCAGTATCGATCGCGCCTGCGCGAGGTGCATCCCGACCACGGCGGCGATCACGGCTCGGCAGGCCACGAGATCGAGCGGCTCGGCGAGGCGCGGCGGATCCTGCTGGCGTGAACCTGTTGCTGTTTCCCGGCGCCGGCTCGTCGAGTTCCAACCCGAGCCTCGTCGCCATCGAGAAGGCCGTCGCTCCGATGGTCGTCCGCCGCGCCGACTTCCCGTATCGCAAGGCGGGGCGCAAGGCGCCGGACCGCCCGCCGGTGCTGCTGCAGGCGGTCCGCGACGAGGCACGGCCGCTGCTCGACGGCGGTCTCGTGCTCGGCGGGCGATCGATGGGAGGCAGGATGTGCTCGATGGTCGTCGCCGACGCGGACGACCCGTTGCCGGCCGCCGGTCTCGTGCTGATCTCGTATCCACTCCATCCACCGGGCAAACCCGATTCGTTGCGCGTCGAACATCTGCCGCGGATCTCCGTGCCGTGCCTGTTCGTGCACGGCACGAAGGATCCGTTTGGGTCACCTGCGGAGCTCGAACGCTGGACGGCGACGATCCCCGGCGAGGTCACGCACCACTGGATCGACGGCCGCGGCCACGACCTGAAGGGTGCCGACGCGATAGTCGCCTCCACCGTCGCCGACTGGATCGCCGCATTGCACTGACCCCGCTGCGATTGTGAACTCGCCGCCCACATCCGGGCCGGGAGTTCACAATCGCCGGTTGGGAGAGCTCAGTTCGGCGCGACGGCGTCTTGCGGGTTGATCTGCTCGAGCTCCAGATGGGCAGTTTCGGGGTAGGCGAGGTAGGCAATCGTCGCCGCGACGAGTTGCCCGACGCCGACCAACATCATCGCCTGGCCATACGACCAACCGCGATGGACGAGCGCGCCGACGAGGACCAATCCGATGCTGCTGCCGGCGAGCGACAGCGCGGTGACGAACCCGTTTGCTCGACCTCGATTGCCGGTCGGGAAGAGCTCCGTGCGGTACACGGTGAACGCCGGGTAGGCCGCGCCGCCGAGCATCCCGCCGAACAGGGCGAGCAGCCACATCGCCGAGCCACCGACGCTGAACGAGCCGACGAGCAGCACGGTCGACAGCGGCATGCACACCGCCAACACGCCGCGCCGCCCGATCAGGTCGGCCAGCCGCCCACCCGCGATCAGGCCGAGCGACGCCGGTGTGGCCGTGGAGAGGGTGAACAGGGCGATGCCGCCACCGGTGTACCCACGAACGTCGTCGAGATATCGATTGAGGAAGAACGACGCAGGCGCGACGAACAGGTTGGCAACGACGGCGACGGTGGCGATGATCGCGAAGCGCCTCCGATCGAGCCGAGGCGACATCGCATGGGCGCGCTGGAACCGCGTCGTCTCCGGCAGGCGGCGAGTGAGGTGGTATGCGGGCACCAGCCAGATCAGCGAGAGCACGTACACCAACCGCCACCCGTCGTTGCCGATGTCCGCCAGCCTCAAGGCGGCGACGGCGACGCCAGCGCCGAGACCTCCGGCGAGGGCGAGCACGCTCAGCGCGTAGGCCCGGCTGCTGCGCGGCATCTCCTCGGCGGCGACGACGCCGATCAGGAGCGCCAAGGCGAGACCGACGGGGCGCCCGACCGACTGTGTCCCGACGAGCACCCAGAAGCTCGGCGCGACGGCACCGAGGGCGCACCAGACCGGCGCCAGCCAGGCCGTGACGATGATCATCAGTCGCCGGCCGCGCCGATCGGCGAGCATCGCGAACGGGATGGCGATCACGACACCGAGTCGAACGATCACGCCGCCGACGCCCTGGGCGCGTTCGTCGATCCCGAACCCGTCGGCAGCGAAGCTGGCCGTTTGCGTGAACACCGTGTTGGCGAAGGCGGCGGACATCGACGCCGCGGCGAGCAAGCCGAGGATCGCCACCTGCCGTGGGCTCAGCCGGTCCGGTGGTGACCACCACGGCTTCGTGTCCTGCGGCGGACGATGGCGCAACGTGTTTCGCAGTGGAAGGGCGAACAGCCACCCGAACCACGGGATGACGATGCGGTAGCGAATCGTCTCGTCGACGCTGCTCGACGTGGCGACGATCGAGCGTTCATACGCCGTGAACGGTCCCTCGCGTTGAGCGAACACCGGTCTGCCGTTGGACGTCGTCGCGACCTCGTCGACGATGTCGTTGCGCGGCGTCAGCGCGTTCGCCGCTTCCACCGATCCAGCAGGCCACGACTGGTGCACCGTCCGTTCGCGCCGTGACACGATTCGCCAGGCTAGAGGCGTTTCCCGCCAAGGCTGATGCGATCGGCCATACTGGGTGGCCATGGAGTCGGACCGGATCGTCATTCGCCGCGCCGCGCCGCTGCGTGGCGAAGTGGTCGTTCCCGGCGCCAAGAACTCGGTCCTCAAGCTGATGGCGGCGACGCTGATGGCCGACGGGGTGTATCGCCTGTCGAACGTGCCCGCCATCGCGGACGTTCGCATCATGAGCGACCTGCTCGAGGCCATCGGTGTGTCGACCACGTTCGAGACGGATGGCTCGATCACCATGACCAATCACGGCGCGATCACGCCTGTTGCGCCGTACGAGCTCGTCGAGCGCATTCGCGCCTCGATCAACGTGCTCGGTCCGCTGCTGGCGAGATGCGGCCATGTTCGCCTGTCGCTGCCGGGTGGTGACGACTTCGGCAGCCGGCCGATCGACATGCACCTCAAGGGGCTCGAGGCAATGGGCGCCACGTTCGAGCTGCGTCACGGCTACGTCGAAGCAACGGTGGAGCAGTTGTTGGGTGCCGACATCACCCTCGAGTACCCGAGTGTCGGCGCGACGGAGAACCTCGTCACGGCAGCGGTGCATGCCAAGGGCACGACGATCATCGACAACGCGGCGCGTGAGCCGGAGATCGCCGACCTGTGCTCGATGTTGACGGCGATGGGGGCCGACATCGAAGGGGCCGGAACATCAACGATCGTCGTCCACGGAGTCGAGCGCGGCTCCTTGTGGGCGGTCGATCACGAAGTCGTCGCCGATCGGATCCAGGCCGCGACGTACATCGCTGCTGTCGCCGTCTGCGGTGGGGAGGTCGTGCTCCGCGGCGCCAACGCCGAGCACATGGAAATGGTCTTGCGCCGCTTCAGCGACATGGGCGTCACCATCACGACGGTCGGTGACGGGCTCGCCGTGTGGGTCGACCAGCGGCTGCGCTCGATCGACGTCGCCACCTTGCCGTACCCGGGCATCGCCACCGACTACAAGCCGCTGATCGTCACCATGCTCTCCGTCGCCGACGGCGTTGGCATCGTCACCGAGAACCTCTATCCGGGCCGCTTCCGCTACGTCGAGGAACTGCAACGACTCGGCGCCGACATCCGCACCGACGGTCACCACGCCGTCGTCCGTGGCGTCCCGCGACTCAGCGGTGCACCCGTTCGAGCACCCGACATCCGCGCCGGCGCGGCGCTCGTCGTGGCCGGCCTCGCCGCAGAAGGTGAGACCGTGGTCAGCGGCGTGCACCACGTCGATCGTGGCTACGACGATCTCGTCGGGCGCCTCGTCGGCATCGGTGCCGACATCGCACGCATCTAGGCTTCGACCTCGTTCGTTGGCTCGCTTCGCTCGCTCTCTCCACTCGGTCGAGGTGAATGTGGAGCGGCCTTCGGCCGCACTCAGCTTGCTATCGGGCTCACGGAGACCGTGTCGCCCGACGGCACGAGGGGGATCGCGGAGCGCCCCCTCGTGGCTCCCCCACAACAGCGTCAAGCCGGGCGGTCAGACTGCGAGTGCGGCGCGGAGGGTGGCTCGGTGGTGCCGTCGATCTTCTTGCGCTGGCTTGCCTCCACCCGCTTGCGGGCCAGCGCCAGCAGACCGATGATCACTGCGATTGGGCCGAGCACGAGCAGCATCTCGTCCCAGCCGCCCTGGTGGGCGATCATCGCCGGCCGTCCGACGCGCTGAGGCGGGAGCGTCCACGAGGAATGAAGGGTGACCAACGAAACGTTGTCATGGGTCGCAATCCTACGGTCCATCCTGATTCAATGACGGACGGCCTTCCCCCGGAAAGAACCACACGATGCGCGCCCAAGTCGAAGAGACGATCGAAGTCATCCGCCCTGCACTGCAGGCCGACGGTGGTGACATCGTGCTGCGCGACGTGGACGAGGAGACAGGTGTCGTCTCAGTGACGCTCGTTGGTGCATGCGGCACGTGCCCCGTCAGCACCAGCACGTTGAAGGCGGGCATCGAGCGCATCATGCGCGATCGAATCGATGGTGTGACCGAAGTCGTCAACATCGACTAGATGCCCGGCCGCAACGACTCCGTGGCCGAGCTGTTCGGCGCAGCACGTCAAGGTGACCGCGCCGCGTTGGCGCGGTTGTTGTCGTTGATCGAGCGCGGCGGCGAGCAAGGCCGGGAGGTCGGGCGCCTCGCCTATCCGCAGAGCGGCAACGGCTATCTCGTCGGCCTGACAGGTGCGCCTGGTGCCGGCAAGAGCACGTTGACGAGCGCGATCATCAGCCACCTGCGCGCCAGCGATGTCGAGCTGGCCGTGCTGGCCATCGATCCGTCATCGCCGTTCACCGGTGGCGCAATCCTCGGTGACCGTGTCCGCATGCAGGACCATGCCACCGACCCCGGGGTCTTCATTCGCTCGATGGCCTCGCGCGGCCACCTGGGCGGGTTGGCGCTGGCCACTCCCGAGGCGGCGCGACTGCTCGACGCGGTCGGTCGTCCATGGACGTTCATCGAGACGGTCGGCGTCGGCCAAGTGGAGGTCGAGATTGCCGGCAAGGCCGACACCACGGTCGTCGTCGTCAATCCCGGATGGGGCGATTCGGTGCAAGCCAACAAGGCCGGGTTGATGGAGATCGCCGACGTGTTCGTGATCAACAAGGCGGATCGCAAAGGGGTCGCCGACACGCGCCGCGATCTGGAGCAGATGCTCGAGTTGTCCGACCTCGCCGCCGACGCGTGGCGCCCACCGATCCTGTCGGCGGTGGCGACGACCGGCGAAGGAATCGTCGAGCTGTGGACGGCCATCGTCGAGCATCGCGCCGCGATCGAAGCGTCTGGCGAGTTGACGCGCCGTCGTCAGCTGCGCGCCGCCCAGGAGCTGCGCGACATCGTCGCCCGCCGTTTGGAGCTGCGGGCGCGCCAACTGGCCACCGGCGAGCTATGGGACCGCCTCGAAGCGGACGTCGCCGCTCATCGCCTCGACCCGTGGGCCGCCGCCGACGAGATGCTCGACGGCATCGGCGGCTGACCCGTCACGCTCCACCAACGGGTCGGGGTGGCGGGAGGTTCGGCGGGTGGGCGTAGGGTGGCGCGCATGGGAGAACTCGTGCTCGTCGAGCGGCGCGCCGA
>DATBKA010000311.1:0-4585 GCA_036556105.1 Ilumatobacteraceae bacterium
GCTCTATGCCGCGTACAAGTCGGCGATGGACAACCTCGGCAGCGGTGCGCCGACGGCGATCCTATGCAAGACGATCAAGGGCTGGACGCTCGGGCCCGACATCGAGGGCCGCAACGCCACTCACCAGATCAAGAAGATGACGCGCGCCCAGCTGCTCGTGCTGCGCGATCGCTTGCACATGCAAGACGAGGTTCCCGAGTCGGCGTTCGACGGTGACCTGCCGCCGTACTTCCGGCCGTCCGACGACTCGATCGAGTTCCAGTACATGATGGAGCGTCGCAAGGCGCTCGGCGGGTCGATCCCGAAGCGCATCGTGCGCGCCCGGCGGCCGCTCGAGCTGCCCGCGTCGAGTGCGTTCGCCGAGCTGCTCACCGGCTCGGGCAGTCAAGCCGTCAGCACGACGATGGGTTTCACTCGCTTGCTGCGCGGCCTGGCGCGCGACGAGAAGTTCGGGGCGCGCGTCGTGCCGATCATCCCCGACGAGGCACGCACCTTCGGCATGGACTCGCTGTTCCGCGAGCTGAGGATCTACGCGTCGCAAGGCCAGAAGTACGAGCCGGTCGATCACGACATGCTGCTCAGCTACGCCGAGGCGGCCAACGGGCAGATCCTCGAAGAAGGGATCACCGAGGCCGGCTCCACGGCCAGCTTCATCGCCGCCGGCACGTCCTACGCGACACGCGGCGTTCCCGTCGTGCCGTTCTACACGTTCTATTCGATGTTCGGCTTCCAGCGCGTCGGCGACCTGATCTGGCAAGCGGCCGATGCGCGCACGCGCGGCTTCCTGCTCGGCGCCACCGCCGGTCGCACGACGTTGATGGGCGAGGGGTTGCAGCACCAGGACGGCCACTCACTTGTGCTCGCCTCGACGGTGCCGCCGTGTCAGGCCTACGACCCGGCGTTCGCCTACGAGGTGGCGGCGATCGTCGAGGAAGGCCTGAAGCGGATGTACGGCGGCGGTGGAGGCGGGGCCAGTGGCTCGGCCGAGGATCCCGACGTCTTCTATTACGTCACGCTCTACAACGACAACTACGCGATGCCGCCGATGCCAGAAGGCGATCCGGCCGAGGTGCGCGCCGCGATCATGCGTGGCCTGTACCGATGGGCGGTCGCACCACAGGATTCGTCACGGCGAGCCACGCTGTTGTTCTCGGGATCGGCGCAAGGCGCGGCGCGGCAGGCGGCCGCCGACCTCGCCGAGCACTTCGACGTCGGCGTCGAGCTGTGGTCGGCCACGTCGTACAAGCGGCTCCGCGAGAACGCCCTCGACGTCGAGCGCTGGAACCGGCTCCATCCCAGTCAGCCGGCGCGCACACCGCAGGTCGCCGAGTTGTTGGCCGACGCTCCGGGCCCGATCGTCGCCGTCACCGACTACATGAAGATCGTTCCCGAGCAGATCGCTCGTTTCCTCCCCGGCCGCACGTTCGTGCCCCTCGGCACCGATGGCATGGGTCGCTCCGACACACGCGAGTCGCTGCGCCGCTTCTTCGAGGTCGACGCCGGGCACGTCGTCGTCGCCGTCCTCTCCGCGTTGCACGCCACAGGCGAGGTAGGCAGCGACGTGATCGAAGCAGCGATCGAGCGCTACGACATCGACGCCGACAGCCCCGATCCCTACGTGATCTGATCGGAGTGTTTCAAGGCACCCTGTCCGCCTTGAAACACTCGGTTCAGCTGAACCAGCCGTTGACGTCGATGATCACCTGAGCCGACGTGGACGAGAAGATGCAGATCGAACCGGAGCTCGACAGTGGCAGCTCGGCGGCGTTGGCGACGGCCGCGCCGGGTCCGTAGTTCACGTTCGAGGTTGTCGGAACGTCACCGCAGGGATACGCCGTGAGGAAGCCGCCGCCAACGGCGTCCACTGCGGTGACGTTCGCGGACACTGCCCGGGCGTTGGCGGGGATGCCGCGAACGCCCGCCATCGGGATCACCAGCACCTGGCCGGCAGCGACGCGCACGCCGCCTTGACCGGCGTTCATCTCGCGACGGCTGACGTCGCGGGTGTCGGTGAACCGGAACGGCGTGCTCGGCGTGAACTTGCCGGAGCTGGTCGAACCGCCGCTCACATAGCCGACGATGTCGACGACGAGGTCGATGTCGGCATTGGTGAACAGGCACACCGTGCCGCGTGGCGAGACCTGGGCCATCACCAGGTTGGGCGTGACTCGGCCGACCTCGGGGTTGAGGCTCGAGGTGCTCGGCAGGTCGCCGCACGGGTACACGGTGACGAAGGCGTTGGCCGAGGGCAGCACGCCGGTGACGTTCATGGTCACCGCCGTGGCGTTTCCTGGCACGCCGGCGACGTTGGTGACCGGCAGCTCGACGACACTTCCCGCCGGGAGGCGACCGGGCACGGCGAGCCCGTCGCGGCTGTCCATCAGACGAGTTGGTACGACCGGCGTGTAGCGCCCAGTGCCCCACGAGGCGTAGTAGCCGCCGACGTCGATTACCAAGTCGGCGTCGGCGCTGGAGAAGGCGCACACGCCACCTGAGGCGTCCATCGGGACCGTCGCCGTGTTGGCGACCGTCCGGTTCGGCTCGAAGTTGAGGGTGGAGACCTCGGGGCGTGTCGGCGAGCAGTTCCACAGGGTCAGGAAGCCGTTGGCCGATGGGCCGGTGATGGTCGCGTTGGTCAGAACGGCCTTGGCGCCGTCAGGCACCCCACCCTGACCGGTGATCTGCAGGCGAACGACAACCTGCGCGGGGAGGCGCGTCGAGCCGAGCCCGAAGCGGGTGTCGATGACTCGGGCCGGCGGCAGCGGCGCGAACCCTGTGGCCGGAGCGGTCGGCTCGGCGACCGGCAGCGACATCACACCGGTGGCCGCCGACTGGTCGACGGTGAAGCTCCAGTCGACGCCGCGAGCGGACGTTCCGGCATGAACCAGGAACGTTCCTTGCGGCAGCACGGTCTTCGGCACGATCACGACGGCGTTGTCGCCTTGCAGGATCTGCTGGGCGACCCCGTTCGTGTTGGCCGCGGACAGCACGCAGACGTCGATCGGCCCGTTCGGGCCGACGAGCGTGGCGCTGGCGTTGTTCGCAGCCTCGGGCATCATGGCGATGATCGGCAGGCCGGCGGGAGCGGACCAGCCACAGAAGCTCAACGGGTTCGGTGACTCGACGATGAAGCGGTCGAGGTTGGTCGTCGTGCCGTTGCCGGGGAACAGGATCGGGTTGCTCGGCCGCGGTGCCGAGACGAGGCCACGCAGCACGTCGAGCGTTGCTCCCGAGTGCCAGGTCGGGGTGTCGGGCAGGTCGCACTTGCCGAAGCCGGACGAGCGCAGGTTGTGCCGCAACACGCCGATGGCGTGGAACGGGCCGGTCATCCACAGCTCGACGTGGCTGCGCTCGCTGGTGTTGATGGCGCTCGAGACGGCGACGTTGCCGCTGTTGCCGGCGGCGTCGCCTTCCGGCGTGTACCCGGGGAGGCCGGGCGTCTCGTCATGGGAGATGCCGTTGTAGAGCATGTAGCAGGAGTGGGCGGCGGCGCCGGCCGACATCGCCGAATCGGCGACGACTGGGCTGACTCCGGCCATCGCTCGGTAGTAGTTCACGGTGGTCAACCAGTCCGCGCTGGACGGGATGAACGAGGGGCTGGGGTTGGAGGCCTGAGCAACCTGCACGGACTCGACTGCCGCGCCGGCGAACGTCACGGACGCGACCACGAGACCGGCGGCGGCGAACCTGATTCGATTCCTTCGGCTTGTGTGCGGCTTCATGTCCTCGGCTTCCATCACCCCGAGCTCCGGGTGGTCCGTGGTTGAGCGCTTCAACCACCTACCCGAGTCGGCCCGTCACGTTGGGTATCGAAAGGCAAACGTCCCGGCTTGAAGGACCTTGGTCGTTTGTTGAGGATCAGGCGTGCTCAAACCGACGCAGCGTCGAACAATTGAAGGAGTCTTGAAGTTGCGCTCACAGTGCGCGTCGCCGGGCTTCAGCCGTTCTTTCTGGAAGCGCGGGTGTGCTCTTGAACGTCGCCGTCGACGTCGCCGTCAACGTCGCCGTCGACCGCGTCAGCGAGCGCGGCGGGCCCGGGCGGCGAGCGCCCGTGGTGCCGCGGCGAGCCCGGCGAACAAGGCCCGGGCATGCACCGTTCGCGGCGCCCAGCGCAGGCGACGCACCGACAGCCACACGGCGCCGGCGATCGTGCGCAGGTCGCCGTGGCGAAACGCAAAGCGCAACCGGTTCCGCTCCTGGAAGTAGCGGGCCCGATCACCGAGCTGTGCCGTGGAGGCACTGACCCGGTGACGGACGACGCTGGCCGGCACGCAGCGATACCGCCAGCCGAGCGCCGTGCCCCGTCGGGCGAGATCGAGGTCCTCGTAGTACAGGAAGTACGACTCGTCGAAACCGCCGGTGTGCTCCAGGAACGAACTGCGGAACAGCACCGCTCCTCCCGTGAAGGCCTCGATGGCGCGCTCGTCGGCGAACTGCGGACCGTCGGGCTCGCCGAACCCGACGTCGCGGCCCGCGCCATCGGTGCCCACGTCGACGCCCACGCTGTTGACCAGCGCAGGCTGCGTCCCGGCGACCAGCAACTTGGGCTGGGCGGCACCGAGCCGCGGGTCGGCGTCGATCGCCT
>DATBKA010000312.1:0-3508 GCA_036556105.1 Ilumatobacteraceae bacterium
GCTCCAGCCACCCGTCGGTGGCGCCGTGGAACCTCCGCTGCACCGCATCTTCGGCTTCGGTGTCCATCCAACCGGGGCTGATCTCGTTGACACGGATGTTGTGGCGCATCAACGAGTAGGCAACGTTGCGCGTCATCGTCGCCAACGCGCCCTTGGAGACGCAGTAGCTGAGGATGAACGGCTGCCCGCCATGGCCGCTCGT
Source organism: Ilumatobacteraceae bacterium (assembly GCA_036556105.1). GTDB lineage: Bacteria > Actinomycetota > Acidimicrobiia > Acidimicrobiales > Ilumatobacteraceae > JAENVT01. The sequence continues at coordinate 203 of DATBKA010000312.1, forward strand.
CGACCCGATGTTGACGATCGAGCCGGCGACGCGCTCGCGGCGCATCACCTCCGCTGCGGCTTGGATGACGAACAGCGGGGCGCGCACGTTGACGGCGATCATCGACTCGAACCCGTCCGGGTCGGCAGTCCAGATGTTGTCGCGCCACGTCGCCGCGGCGACGTTGACCACACAGTGGACGACACCGAAGCGCTGGTCGGCGGCGCCGATCACGGCCCGGGGGGCGGCCGGATCGGACATGTCCGCCTCGACGTAGATCGTCGGTGTGCCGAGTGCTGTCAACTCGGCCGCCAACGCCTCGCCGCGATGTTTGCTGCGCCCGGCGATCACCAGCCCGGCGGCGCCATCGGCGACCACTTGGCGGGCGACGGCCTCGCCGAGGCCTTGAGTACCGCCGCTGACCACGACCACCTTGCCGGTCAGCTTCCCAGTCGGGGTCGATGTCATGTTCCGATCCTCTGCTGTCGTAGACCACTGTCCATCGCCGCGCGGGCGGCTTGCACCTCGGCCCGGGTGCTGACCTCGGGCACGCCGACCTGCCAGAACGCACCGCCACCGGTCCACGTGTACGCGTCCGTGTGGAGGGCGATGACGGTGGTGCGGTCGCTGTGCCGGGCCCGGCGCAAGGCGTCGTCGAGCTCGTGCACCGTCGCCACGCGCTCGCTGTTGCAACCCATCGCCGCGGCATGGGCGGCGAAGTCGACGTACACGAGCTCGCGGTGGCGCGTGTTCTCGATCTGGTTGTTGAACGGCACTCCGCCTTGGTTGAGCTGCAAGCGGTTGATGACCGCGAAGCCACCGTTGTCGCAGACGATCACGATCAGCTTGTGACCGCACAGGACCGAGCTGTACAGGTCGCTGTTCATCATCATGTACGAGCCGTCGCCGACGAACGTGATCACCTCGTCGTCGGGGCGGGCCATCTTCGCGCCCCATGCACCGGAGATCTCGTAGCCCATGCAGGAGAACCCGTACTCGCAGTCGAAGTCGCCGACCTCCTTCGATCGCCACCCGTTGATCAGCTCTCCGGGAAACCCTCCCGCCGCGGCGATGACATAGTCACCGGGTTGCTGCGAACGGTCGACCGCGCCGATCACCTGCGCGTAGGTCGGTCGCCCACTGGCGCCGACGGCGGCCGGATCAGCGATCCCGTCGATGTAGGCGTGGTACTCGACCGTCGCGTTCTTGGCGCGCAGCGCCCACTCCTCGCCGGCCATCCAACCGGTCAGCTTTCCGTCCAGCTCCGCCAGGCCCTCGCGGGCGTCGGCGACCAATGGCAGCGAGCGATGCTTGACTGCGTCGAACAACGCCGCATTGAGGCCGATCAGCTGGGCGTCGGCGGCGAACGCTGTCCATGACCCCGTCGTGAAGTCCTGCAAGCGCGTGCCGACGGCGAGGATGACGTCCGCGGCGCCGGCGAGGTCGTTGGCACTCGTGCAACCAGTGACACCAACCGGGCCGGCGTTGTGCGGATGCAACGCCGGCAGACAGGTGCGGCCGGCCACCGTCTCGACCACGGGCACGTTGTGCGCTTCGGCGAAGCTCGCCAACGTATGTTCGGCGTGCGAGTAGCGCACTCCCCCACCGGCGATGATCAGAGGCCGCGCCGCCGCCTTCAACGCGGCGACCGCGGCGTCGAGTTGAGCCAGGTCGGGCCGCGGCCTGGTGATCCGATGCACGGTCGTGGCGAAGAACTCGTCGGGGAAGTCGAACGCCTCGGCTTGCACGTCTTGCGGCAAGGCGATCACCGCCGGCCCGCACTCGGCGGGGTCGAGCATCACCGCGACCGCATGCGGCAGCGAGTGGATGATCTGCTCGGGGCGCATGATCCTGTCCCAGTAGCGGCTGACCGCCTTGAAGGCGTCGTTGACCGTGATCGTCGGGTCACCGAAGTGCTCGACCTGTTGCAGCACCGGGTCGGGCAAGCGGCTGGCGAACGTGTCGCCGACGAGGAACAGTGCCGGCAGACGATTGGCGTGAGCCACGCCGGCGGCCGTGACCATGTTCAGCGCGCCGGGCCCGATCGACGACGTGCACACCATGATCTGCCGGCGCCGCGCCGCCTTGGCGTAGCCGATCGCGGCGAGGCCCATGCCCTGCTCGTTCTGCCCGCGCCACGTCGGCAGGGCGTCGCCCGCTTGCTGCAGCGCCAAGCCGAGGCTGGTGACGTTGCCGTGACCGAAGATGGCGAAGACGCCCGGGAACAGTGGCACCTCGACATCGTCGACGACGGTGCGCTGGGCGATGAGGTAGCGGACGATCGCCGCTGCGGTGGTCAAGCGCGTCGTTCCCACGCTCACTCCTCTCTCAAGTCGCGGACGGTCTCCCACTGGCCGGACTCCCAGCTGCGCAGCACTGCATCCTGGACGGACACGTACTGCAGTGCCTCGGTGAAGCCCGGCGTGTGCTGGCGGTCGTTGGCGAGCGACTGCAGGAACTCGTGGTCCTCGATGCAGATCAGGTCCTCGAAGCCGATGCCGTTGGCGCTGCCCGGCACGAAGTTGCCGTGCGGAGCGAAGCGATCGCCGCCGAAGACCGTGGTGAATCCGGTGTGCTTGTGCTCGGCAGCGATGTAGACGCGCAGCTCGTTCATCTTCTCGAAGTTCCAGGCGACCGATCCTTTGGTGCCGTAGACCTCGAAGCTGTTCTGGCTCTCCGGCCCGACCATCGATCGGCACGCCTCGAACGTGCCGCGAGCACCGTTGTGGAAGCGGCACATCATCCCGATGTAGTCCTCGTTGGTCACCTCGCCCGTCGGGTCGTCCGGCTTGCCGCGGTCGTAGTGAGTTCCCCCGCCCGTCGGCAACGGACGGTGCGTGATGAACGTCTCGCCGGTGCCGAACACCGTGTCGATCGAGCCGACCAGGTAGTGGCCGAGGTCGACGGAATGGCTGAGGATGTCGGTGCTGACACCGTGACCGGCCTGGTCGACCAGGAACCGCCACGAAAGCAACCCCAACGGGTCGCTGCCGTACATCGAGAAGAAGCGACCGTAGTAGTTGGTGATCTCGCCGAGCGCGCCACTGTCGATCAGCTGCTTGGCGTACTGCACCAACGGTGCCCACCGGTAGTTGTAACCGACGCCGGTGATCACCCCGGCGCGGCGTGCGGCGCGCTCGGCCGCGACGGTCTGGCGTGGCGTGCCGCCGACCGGCTTCTCGCAGAAGACGTGCTTGCCTGCCGCAGCGGCCGCCTCGACCATCTCCACGTGCAGCATGTTCGGTGCGGTGACGAAGACCACGTCGACGTCGCCCGATTCGATCACCTCGTGCCAGTCGGTGACGGCGTGTTGAAAGCCGAACGAGC
>DATBKA010000313.1:0-2097 GCA_036556105.1 Ilumatobacteraceae bacterium
CCTTGATCGTCGCTGACGTCCACGACCACGTCGCCCGCCTTGCCTTGGGGAATCGGTGCAGTCGCCGCGGCAGTTCCGAAGGCGAACAGCCGGCCGTCGCGCGCGCTCAGGCCGCGCATCGAGACCTCTGGCTCGACGAACTCTGTCCCGTCGGTGGGCGTCCAGTGAATGCCGTCGTCCGACCGGTACAACGTCGGCTGCAGCGTGCCATCGTCGACGGGAGGCTTGCCGGGAGCACTCGACCAGACGAGGAACGGCGGTTTGGCAGCCGGCGTCGACGGATTCCAATAAACCGTCATCCCCAGCGCCTCGTCAGTGCCGGGATCGACGCTGTTCCACACCAGCTGGGACTCAATACGGTTCGCCAGCGTCAGCCCCTCGTCGGCCCCCGCTGTCGTCGTGGTTGGCACGCTCATCGCCGGAGTCGTTGCCTCGGACAGGTCGGAGTCGGTCGAGGGAACGACCTTGCGCGTGGCCGGCTTCGACAGAAGCTGAATGCTGCCGATCGTCGCGCCGGACAGCGTGGCCACAGCGGCGACACCGACCGCTGCTCGCCGTCGCTCGTTTCGTTGCCGACCACGGCGAATGACCGTCGCGACAGCTGTATCGCCGATGTCGACGGTCTGCGACGCCCGTTGAAGGTGAGCAGCGATTCGTTGCTCGGGGGGAGTCAAGTCGTTCATTCGAATTCGTCCTTCGCTTGCGGATCAAGGGGGGAGAGGAGTGACTGAAGGCGGGCGGTCGCCCGGGCGAGGCGGCTCTTGACCGTTCCGGGTCGCAGGCCGAGAGCATCGGCTGTCTGGGCTTCGGAGTAGCCGATCAGCAGGCGGCACACGACGACCGCACGCTGCTCGACCGACAGCCGGGCGAGGGCGCGGTCGATGATCGGATCAACTGCGTCGGGCTCGCCGTTCGCGCTGCCGCTCGTCATCCACACCGGAGGGCGACGGCGAGACCTGCGCAAGATCGATCTGGCCCAATTGAGACCGACTCGGTAGACCCACCCGCCGGGGTTGTCGAGTGCTTGGACACGGTGCCATCGCTGATAGGCGCGCGCCATCGCTTCGTCGACGGCCTCAGCAGCCAGCTGTGTGTCACGAAGGGTCAGCGCCAACGCGCGCGCGATGGGCACCCGTTGCTCGCGGTAGAAGACCTCGAATGGCAGCAGCTCGCGAACCGTCGCCGTCTGTTCCACCGGGATCAGTTCCGGCGTCGAGATCTCAGCACCAATCGCCAGGTCCACATCCGGTACACGCCGCGGGCCGAGATTCGGTTCCGTGTTCACGGCGCGGCGTCCAGAGAGTCGAGCAGCTCCTGTGCTCCTGGCTCGCCGAGCGATGCCGCCATCGTCCAGGCTCTGCCGGCGCGCACTTCGTCACCCACGAGCGCCGCGGCACGCCCGAGCTGAAGCTGCCAGCTGGCCCGATACGGATCGCGGTCGACGAGTCGTTGCCATTGGGCCAGCGCCTCCATCGCGTGGCCACCGTCTCCCGTCGCCTCGGCGAGACGCGACATCGCCATCGCCCGCTCTTCGTTGGAGAACGGATCGTTCGCTGACCAGTCGATGGCACGTTGTGACTGCCGGATCGCCTTGCGAATGTCCACAAGCGTCCCACGCCTCAGATGCGTCTCTGCTGCTACCAAGCGATAGCGGACGTTGTCCGGGCGCAGTGTCACCGCCCGTTCCGCGGCGTTGATCGCCGCGTCAGCATCGCTCGTGCTCATCGCGTTGCGTGCCTGCCGGTCGGCGGCCACGTCGAGCACACCGGCGACCAACATCGCCACACCTGCGATCGATGTGGCGAGGGCCAGCACCGGACGGGCATGGCTTGGATCACGCACCGAGGTCAGCGTCACGAGCACCCCACCGAACAGCCACATCACCGGATCGAGCTCGGCGAGCGGGAAGAGGAACAGCTGGTTGACACCGTAGGCGATGACTGCTGCGGCCACTCCCGCGCCTAGGTTGTCCCGTCTGCGCAGAACCTGCGATGCGCGGTGAGCGAGAAACGCCAACAGACCGACGTACAGCACCCCGGCACCGACGCCGCCGGCCAAGCTCACGTCGAGCGGACCGGAGTGAGCGCGGTCAGGCAG
>DATBKA010000314.1:0-10610 GCA_036556105.1 Ilumatobacteraceae bacterium
TTCCCGCCAGGCCGAGCAGGCCCGGCAGTAGGGTGATGGCAGACATCATCGCCACCACCACGGTCAATGCGACTGCGACACCCATCGACGTCATCGCCGGGAGCCCGGCGAGGAACAACCCGAGGATCGCGATCACCACGGTCGTGCCGGCGAACAACACGGCCTGTCCGGCGGTGGCGTTGGCCGTCCCCGCCGAGTCCTCGACGCTCATGCCTTCGTGCAGGTGCTGGCGGTGGCGGGTGACGATGAACAGCGCGTAGTCGATGCCCACGCCGAGACCGACCATCATGCACAGGATCAGCGAGAACTCGGGCACGTCCATGAATGCGGCGAGCACGCCGACGCCGGCGGCGCCGACGAACAAGCTCAAGAGTGCAGTGACGATCGGCAGGCCCATCGCGACCACCGAGCCGAAGGCGACGAGCAACACGATGATGGCGACGGCGATGCCGATCACCTCGCTGCTGGGGCCGTGCTTCTCGAGCAAGGCGAGCTGCCCGGTGAACTCGGTCTGCACGCCACCGGCGCTGGCGATGTCCGCCGCGGCGTTGGCGTCGTGCAGTTGCGTGACAGTGAGCTTGTCCAACGTGTACGCCACGTCGACGTACGCCGTCCTCCCGTCCTCGCTGAGCGCCGCCGACTGTGCGGCGAAGGGATCGGTGACGCCGGCGACATCGTGACCTCTCGACAACTGCGCTCGGGCTCGGTCGACCGCCGGCTTGTGATCAGCGTCGTCGAGGCGGCCGTCGCCGACGTGGACGACGATGCGCGCTGTCTGGCCGGCGCGGCTGGGGAAGCGGTCCTTCAAGATGTCGGCCGCGCGCTGTGACTCCACGCCGGGGACGCGGAAGCTGTTGTCGAATCGTCCGCCGGCGGCACCTTGCAAGGCGACGATCATGATGGCAGCGATGACCCAGAGGCCGATGACCCGGAACGGATGGCGGGCGCTGCTGCGGCCGAGGCGGAAAAGGAATGCGCTCATGTGGTTCTCTCCTGGTGTGGCCCGCCGACTGCGGGAATGACGCCACAATCCAGGAACGCCCTGAAGTCGGGCTGCACTTTCGCTGAACTCGACCTGTTAGGCGCTCAGCACCTGGTAGATCAGGGTTTGAAGGCCACGCTCCGGCCGAGCTGACCCTGCTGTCCCTCGCCGAACTCGGCCCGAAATGTGTCGGCGCCGAGGAGCCGCGACGTGTCCGCAACGGCCCGATCGAGGTCATCGGACTGAAATCCGGGGATCGCAACACCGGCATCGCGTCGGAGCCGATCGGCATGCCCGAGCAGTCGTGCCGCGTGCTCGGCGCTACCTCTCTCGACAGCAATGATGGCAAGCTCGGTGCAGCACACCGCAGCATTAGCGAGCAGGTCGGCGCGCGGATCGACGCGGTTGGCGAGCAGACGTGGACCGCCGGCGAGATACAGGTCGAGCGCTTCGGTCGCTGCCTCCACCGCGGTGTCGAGCCGACCATCCACGCGGTGCAGCACCGCTCGACCGGTGAGGGCGAGGTAGATGACCGGCTTGTTGCTCAGACGGCGACCGAGATCCAAGGCACGGTTGTAAGCGACCTCGGCCCGTGCGCGGTCGCCGTCTTGGAGCAGCGCCCAACCGAGCCGCGCCAGCAGCGAGCCGTTGAAGCCGCGCAGTCCGAGCGCGTCGTTGATGGCAACTGCCTGATCGAGGTTCTTGATCGCGGCTTGGTAGTTGCCGCCGCGCTCATCGAAGTCGGCGACGATGCCCAGGCAGATCGCCAGCATCATCGGCCGGTCGATCTGCGCGAACCCCTCGGCGGCCTCTCGGTAGTAACGCTCTGATCGCTCGAGATCGCCGTCCAAGCCACCGAGCTTGGCCCGGGAGTAGGAACGCGCCGCGAGGACGAACGGATCGTCCGGCAGACCGAGATAGAAGTCGAGCACCTCGAGACGCCGGCGGCGACCCTCGTCGATGTCCCCGCGAGCAGCGGCCACCTCGGCGTAGAACGAGTACGTCAGGGTCATCGCCGGCACGTCACGTTGCTCACGGGCGATCGTCAGTGCCGCTTGCAGATCGGCATCGACCCCGGCGGCGACACCCGATTGGAAGTCGATCAGGCCGCGGCCCGTCAGCGCCAGCGCCCGGGCGCTATCGCTGGCGACGCCGTTGCACCGGAAAGCATCATCGAGCCAGCGTTTGGCCTCGACGGTCGTTCCAGCCAGCCAATGCGCCCAGCTGGCACCACCGGCGATCGTCAAGGCGGTCTCGGCATCGTCGTTGGCGACCGCCCATTCCAGCGCGCCTCTGAGGTTGTCCTGCTCCTGATCGACTGCCATCAGCCAAGCGCGCTGGTCGTCGCCGACATACGCAGCCGCCGAGCGCGCACAGAGTCGGGCGAAGTGGGCCGCCATGGCGTCGCGGATCCGTTCCGCATCACCGCGTTCAGCGAGCTTCTCGCGTCCGTACTGCGCCAGCGTTTGCAACTGCGTGAACCGCAACCCATCACCATGCGGGACAGCGATCACGAGCGACTTGTCGACAAGGGTCTGGATGATGTCGGCGATGTCGGCAGCATCGAGCGTCGCATCGGCACAGACCGCCTCCGCCGTGGCCAGATCGCAACCTCCAAGGAAGACCGACAGACGTTCGAAGACCCGCTGCTCGTCGGTGAACAACAGTTCGTAGCTCCAATCGACCACGGCGCGCAGCGTCTGCTGGCGCGGCAACGCAGTGCGCGAGCCACCCGTGAGCAGGCGGAATCGATCGTTGAGGCGGGACGCGATCTGCTGGATCGGAAAGGCACGCATCCGGGCCGCGGCGAGCTCGATCGCCAATGGCAGCCCGTCGAGGCGAGCACAGATGTCGGATATCAAGGCGAGACCATCAGCTGACGGGCTCACTGGCGCACCGGCCGCCCGAGCGCGATCGATGAAGAGCTGAGCGGCGTCGCCGGCAGCGAGTGGCGGGACGGGCCAGATCGTTTCACCGGGAACGCGCAGGCCCTCACGGCTCGTCGCCAGCAGACGCAGGCCGGGGCAGCGACGCAACAGATCCTCGGCGACTTCAGCAGCGGTTCCGATGACGTGCTCGCAGTTGTCGAGGAGGATCAACAGGTCGTCGTCGCCGATCATCTCGGCTAGCCGACTGGGGTCCGGTAGGTCGAGGGCAGTCCCGATGGCCGCGGTCACCCCTTCGGGATCGCCGACATGAGCCAGTTCCACCAGGCAGGCGCCACGCGACAGGCCCGCCTCCTGCTGGCGGGCCACCTCGAGCGCAAGGCGAGTCTTGCCCACCCCGCCGGGTCCGACGAGTGTGACGAAGCGATGGTCGCCGAGCAGTCGTGTCAGTTCACGGACTTCGTCTTCGCGTCCGACCAGCGGTGTCAGGGAGAGTGGGATGGTCGAGCGGCGTTCCACCGGCGCCGCATCCCGCTCGCTCGTCGCAATCACGTCCAACGACGGGTCCTGGATGAGGATCGCCGCCTCGAGCTGCCGCAGCTCCGGCCCAGGGTCGAGCCCCAGCTCTTCACCAAGGATGCGACGACCTTCCTGGAACGTGCGTAGCGCGTCGGCCTGGCGGCCGGCGCGATACAGGGCGATCATCAGCTGGCCACGCAGCCGCTCACGCAACGGGTGGGCGGCGACGAGCGCTTCGAGCTCGACGATCACGCGGCGATGTCGCCCGAGTTGGAGCTCGCTGTCGAGACGCTCCTCGACGGCGGCGACGCGCAGCTCCGAGATCCGGTTGGCCTCGGCCACGGCAAACTCGGCGTAGGCGAACTCGGCGAGCGCCTCACCTCTCCACGTGGCGTCGGCCTCGGCAAGAAACTGGATCGCCCGGTCGGGATCTCCGTTGGTGGCCGCAGCACGCCCGGCGGCGACCAGCTGCTCGAAGCGGTGCAAGTCGACCGCCTCCGGCGGCACTTCGAGCGCGTAGCCGGGGCCACGAGTCGACACGAAGCTTGGCGACCCGAGGGCGCGGCGCAACTTCGACACCAATCCCTGCAGGCCGTTGCGTGCCGCCGCCGAGGGCTCCGGGCCCCACAGCGCTTCGACGAGCTGGTCAGCCGGCACCGCCCGGCCGGCGTGCAGCGCCAACACGGCGAGCAATGTCCGCAGCTTGGCGCCCGTGATCACGACCTCGGTCTCGTCGTCGTCCACAACCTGGAGTTCGCCGAGCAGCCGTATCTGCATGGCTCGACAGTACCGGGGTCGCGATCAGGCAGCCCCTGACGACTGTGAATCGCGTGCCGCGCACAGCTCGGCAAGTCGCTGCCGACCAGGTCCAGGCACATCGACGCGCTCCATGGCCTGGACAAGCAGCTCGATGATCTCGTCGTCACGCCCGAAACGGGCGAAGTGCTCGAAGGCCAGGTCGATCGCTCGGACCACTGCGCCGGCACGACACAGGTCACGAAGCTCGTTGCATTGTCGTTGGCGGCAGGACATGCGGCAACGATCCGCCTCCGCGCTGACGCGGCGCTGCATTCCGCCTGAAGTCGTATGGCCGAGTTGTCGATCTCCCCGGCGATCGTGCAGCGTGTGGCGCGAGGAGGTGACCCGCAATGAGCGAACGGGACTATGAAGTGGTGATCGTCGGTGGTGGCGCCGCCGGCCTGAGCGCGGCGTTGGTGCTCGGTCGGGCGCGGCGCCGTGTCGCCGTGATCGACGCCGGCGCACCGCGCAACGCCCCGGCTGCGCACATGCAGGGCTTCCTGTCACGAGACGGATTGCCGCCGGCGGAGCTCCTCGCCATCGGCCGCGCCGAAGTGACCGGCTACGGGGTCGAGGTCTTCGATGATCGCGTCCTCGGCATCGAACCTGGTTTCACCGTCACCCTTGCCAAGGGCGGCAAGCTGACGGCGCGCCGCATCCTGATCACGACGGGCGCCCGCGACGACCTACCCGACATCGAAGGCGTGCGCGACCGGTGGGGACGCGATCTCCTCCACTGCCCCTACTGCCACGGATGGGAGGTCCGCGACGAGCCCCTCGGAGTGCTCGGCACGATCCCAGGGTCGGTGATCCACGCGTTGCTCGTGCGTCAATGGTCGGACGACGTCGTCTTCTTCGTCAACACCTACGACCTTGCCAACGATGAGCGGCTGCAGCTCGAGGCCCGTGGGATCCGCATCGAGACCGGCGCCGTGACGAGGTTGGTCGTCGAGGATGATCAGCTGCGCGGCGTCGAGCTCGCCGACGGTCACATCGTGGCGCGCACTGCGGTGTTCGTGCGGCCGGACATCGTTCCCCACGACGACGGTCTTGCCGACTCACTCGGCTGCGCGAAGGACGGCGGCGGCTTCGTCACCGTCGATACGACCGGGCGCACGAGCAACCCGGCCGTGTGGGCCGCAGGCAACGCTACCGATCCTCGGGCGCAAGTCATCACCGCCGCCGGCGCCGGCTCGGCAGCGGCGATAGCCATCAACGCCGACCTCGTCCAACACGATGTTGGCCTGGCGCTGGAACGCTCCGGCCCTCGCTCGACACCCGGGCCACGCAGCGGATGATCGCCAGCACGATCACGCCGGCACCGGGAATGATCCACGGCGGAACGATCACCGTCGCGACCACCGCGCCGATGGTGGCGCGGTTGCCGATCTGTCGCCGCCAGCGAAACATGGCGACGACCGCCAGCGCAGCGACAACCGCGTACCAGATCGACGAGTTGGCGAGCGAGTGGTCCGCCACGTCGGGGATCGAGCTCGTCGGCGTGTGCGCGTAGCCGGCGGCGATCAAGTCGTCGACGACGCGCAGGTTTCCGAGCATCACTGCGACACAGGCGCCGAACCACGCTGCCAGAGCGGCGAACACACCAGCGTCGAGCCGGACCTGAGGCGTCGTCCACAGGAGGAGGGCGACGACGGCGGCTGCCATGAACGGCGCGGACGCGCCGCCCAGGTGCTCTGCCGCATGTCCTCCGACGTCGTAGCGGGACATCAGCAACAGCTGTTGGGCCACCAACGCGACCGCCACAACGACCGGGACCGGCCACAACTGACGAACCACATTCCTCACGCGATCGCCCCGGGGGCGAGGCTGAACCTCAATAGTCACCATGCCAACGACAGACGAACTGCGGCCCGTCGCGGGTGACGGCGGCTGTTGGTGGACGGAGCAGGCGGCCTATACGGGTCGCTTGTTCGCTTCGTCGAGCCGAGCCGCCACCGACGTCAGAACCTTCCACCCCAGCCCCGGCACTTCATCGATCGCCTCGCGCAGCGACCCCCGGTCGAGCACGAGCCACTCGAGAGGAGTGTCGGCTTGCACGGTGGCTGTGCGCGGACCGCCGAGGATCACGCTGAGCTCACCGACGACGTCGCCTGCCCCGAGGCGTGCAATCCGGCGCCCGTTCTTGCGGACTACGGCCGATCCACTCAAGATCACGTACAGGTTGCCGGACGGCGCTCCCTCGACGAACAGCGTGTGCCCGGCCTCGACCATCTCGCAGCGAGCCCGCGACAGAAGGCGTGCCAACTCTCGCTTCGAGCACTTGGCGAAGAGCGGAACGTTGGCGAGTTCAGCAACTCGTTGTCGCTGTTGCATCCACTGAGACTAACCGCGGCGGAATCCGGCTGCTCGGGTGCGGCGTCAGCGGCGTCGTGTCGACCCAACGTCGTCTGCAGGTCGCGACCGCAGGAGATTCGGTGACTGCCTCACGAGTCGGTGGTGAGGATTCCGTGTTCGATCGCGAACAGGGCTGCAGCGCCGCGAGTCGACACTCCGATCTTGGCGTAGATGTGCTGCACGTGGTGGTCGGCCGTCTTGGCAGAGATCACCAGTCGCTCGCCGACCTGACGAGTGGTCAAGCCCAGGGCGAGCAGACGGAGCACTTCCGCCTCGCGCGCCGTGAGCCCGGCAGGCAGAACCGTTCGGGCGGTGCGGCGGTGCCCGGCCGCGACGAGGACACGTTCTACCGCTTCACCATCGAGGCGCCCGTCGGCGCTCATCGCCCGCAACTCGATGGCTGCCTGGTCACGTCCCAACGCGCCACGGTGAGGACGTTCCGAGACCATCGCCTGATAGCAGTCTGCGGCTGCGAGCACTCGATGGGCGTCGTCGAGATGAGCCGCGCCCAGGCGCCGGTGGTAGCCGGACGCGTCGAGCCGTTCGTGCGCCGCAGACGCCACATCGGCGAGCGACCTGGTGAACGGCAGCCGGCGCAGCAGCTGGTCAGTGACCAAAGCGTGCATCTCGGCCCGATCGCGCTCGTCACGAGTCAGCGGACCGGGTTTGTCCCACACCGTGTTCGGCACCGCGACGCGACCAAGATCGTGCAGCAGCGCGGCCATCTCGGCGGCCGGTCCGCAGGCCTCGGCAACAAGCCTGGCAACACTGCGCGAGTGGCCACCGAGCCACGGCGACTTGAGGTCGGAGAAGTCGGCCAGCACGAGGAACGACTCGCGGGTCGCATCGGCGTCGAGCGACCGCCCCGATGGCGCCCGTTCGAGGGCCGCATCCCACGGATCGAGTGGCTCGATGACGTCCCACCAGGCTGGCGCGTGACCGAGCACCAGATCGGTGAGCACGGGGTCATACGCCTTGCCGCGCCTCTTGCGGATCGTCGCCAGGGCGCGATCGATCCCTTCGATGCGGGCCAGCACTTCGAGCTCTTGGCTGAGTTGGGCGATGCGCATCGGACGCGGGATCGACTCGCCTTTCATCCCGGTCGGCAGACCTCGCCCGTTCCATCGCTCGAAGCTCGTGGCGAGCGCGGTTCGAACGTCCTCGTCGAGGTCGAGGCGTTTGGCAAAGACGTCGGCCACCTCGCACGCCGAGCGGAAGTTCATCTCGGCCGCCTTCTTGCCGCCGGCGAGCACGGCGAGGATCGATCGGATCCTGGCCACTCCCGATGTGGCCGGCCCGGCGTGGGTGACCATCAACCGCATCATGTCGAACGGATTGGCAAAATCGGCCTGCATCGACTCGGCGCGCATCTCGATCTCGTCGCCGAACACCACTGCCATGTCGAAGGCGTGCCCCGTGCACCCGAGGAAGCGCAATGCCGATGTCCACCACGTCGCGCCGCGCTCGGCGGCCTCCGCGCCGGCGACGGCAGCGAGCTCCTGTCCGAGGACAGTGGCGCGCAGCTGGGAGCCGGCCGGCTGGGCGAAGGCGTGATCCTGGGCGAGGGCGAGCAGCGCACCGATCTCGGCTCGGCTGATGTCGGCCCCCACGACCGCAACGTTAGATGGGGAGTTCTCCCGATGCGGCTCGCTCCGCCAATGACGCATCGTGAGCGCCATGAGCGACACCACACACACCACGTCAGATCCGAAGATCGAAGCCGTGCAGCGTCTCTACGCTGCCTATGGCCGCGGCGACGTCGAGGCAGTTCTCTCCGAACTGGCCGCTGACGTCGACTGGGCCGCCGAAGCCGCCGGCACGACAGTGCCCTGGTGGGGACACTTCCGCGGCAAGGACGAAGTACCGCGGTTCTTCAAGGAGATCGGATCGAACGTCGAGGTCACCGAGTTCGACCTCGTCTCGTTGACGTCCAACGCGACCGACGTCGTCGCCACCGTGCACTGGACCTTCACCGTCAACGCAACCCGCAAGACTGCGAGCATGTACATGCAGCACTGGTGGCGGTTCGCGGACGGCAAGGTCGTGTTCTTCCGCGGCTCGGAGGACTCGGCTCAATCAGCTGCCGCGTTCAGCTGACCATGAGCACGTTCATCACCAAGCTCGACAGCACCGGGCGCGGGCCGCGTGTCGCCGTCAAGGACATCATCGATGTCGTCGGCGTCCCGACGACGTGCGGATCGAAGGCGATCGAGCGCACGGCCCCCCCGGCGACGAGTGACGCGGCGTGTCTCGCCGGTGTGCGAGCCGCGGACGCGAGGATCGTCGGCAAGGCAAACCTGCACGAGCTCGCCATGCTCCCGCTCGGCACCAACCCGTGGTTCGGCACGCCGGTCAACCCGATCGATCCGGCGCTCATCCCGGGTGGATCGTCGAGCGGATCCGCTGTCGCCGTTGCAAACGATGAGGCCGATGTGGCACTCGGGTCGGACACCGGTGGGTCGGTTCGCATTCCATCGGCCTGTTGCGGCACGGCAGGGCTCAAGACGACGCACGGCCGCATCTCGCTCGATGGTGTGTGGCCGCTGGCGCCGAGCCTCGACACGATCGGCCCGATGGCCGCGACGATCGCCGGCCTCACGCTTGGCATGCAGTTGCTCGAGCCCGGCTTCACGCCGGCGAGCGCTGCGGCCGGCGTTGTCGGCCGGATCCGGACGAGCGGCCATCCCGAGATCGAAGCGGCGATCGACGCCGCGCTCCGCGCCGCCGGATTCGATGTCGTGTCGATCAGCTGGGACGACTTGCAGGCCGGGGTCGACGCCTTCGCGCCGATCTACTTCGCCGAGATGTGGGACAGCGACCATGAGCTCGTCGAGCGCCACCCGGACGGCGTCGGCGTCGACATCGCCCAGACGGTCGCGGCAGCCGACATGTTTCGGGCCGCCGCTCCCGAAGCCCGCCAATCCGTGCAACGGTGGCGCAGCGAATTGTTCGAGTTGTTCGATCGCGTCGAAGTCCTCGCTCTGCCAACGCTGCCGATCTTCCCTCCGCGCCTCGACGAGATCAGCGAAGCGACCGTCATGCCGACGAGCATCGAGATCACCAAGCACGTCGCCCTGTTCAACGCAGCCGGTACGCCATGCACCGCCCAACCGGTGCCGGTCGCCGGGCAGCGCCTGCCGGCGAGCCTGCAGCTGGTCGGACCGTTGGGTTCCGAGGAGCTGCTGTTGACGACAGCGCAACTCGTGGAAGATGCGCTCGGCTCCTGATCGGTGCCCAAGCACGTCGATGAATCGGTGACGCTCACTCGGTTCGCGTGAACTGGAAGATGGCGGTCGCCAACATGGCCACGCCGAGCGCCAGCACGAGTGCCACCTCGACGAGCGACGGCACGCGCCATCCCGACCACGTCACACCGGGCGCAAGCGTGCGCCGGGCCGCGTCGGAGACGTCGAGATGGTCGAACACCAGACGCCGCAGCGGGTCGACGGCGTAGGTCAGCGGGTTGAGACGGTTCAGCACACCGAGCCACGTGGGCAGTTTGGTGACGGGGTAGAGCGCGCCGGACAAGAAGATCATCGGCATCACGACCATCTGCACCACGGCCGTGAACGTCTGGGCGCGCTTGATGGCGGTGGCGACCATCACGCCGAACGCGGTGACCGTGAAGGCAATCACCAGCTGCAGTCCGAAGATGGCGAGGAGCAGCATCGGGTCATACGGCACGTGCACCAGTCCCGCCAGAGCCAGCACCACGACGCCTTGGCTCGAGGCAATCGTCGCCCCGCCGAGGCACTTGCCGAGGATGATCGCCCAGCGGCTGACCGGCGCCACCATCATCTCGCGCATGAAGCCGAGCTCGCGGTCCCACACCAGCGACGCGGCACTGAAGATGGCGCTGTACACCAACGCCATGCAGAGGATCCCGGGGAACATGAACGTGGTGAGGTCCACGCCCGCGGTGGACCCGGCCGACAGCGACTGCAAACCAGATCCGAGGATGAACAGGAACAGCAGTGGCTGGAGCAGCCACGTCAAGATCATCCTCGGGTCGTCGACGAAGCGGATGAGGTCGCGTCGCCAGACGACGCGCACGGCCCGCCCGTCCGACC
>DATBKA010000315.1:0-2936 GCA_036556105.1 Ilumatobacteraceae bacterium
CGACGTGTTCGGCGACGGAACGATGACCACCGTGCCCTACACCGTCGGCGGTACCGACACCAGTCCGACCATCGCCATCGGTGCGATCACCGGGCTCGCCGGCACCGTCGGGGAGTTGAAGGTGTGGTCCGGCGACGGCCACGACGACGACGACGGAACGTCCGCCGCGGCACGGATCTCGGTGAAGTTCACGAGTGCCGCTGGGGACCAGTCACGGTCGCTGACCATCTCCGTCAAGGTGCACACCGGGGAAGAGCACAGCGGGGCCAAGCTCAGCATCACGCTCGGCCGCATCAAGGGTGTCGCCCTCGACGCGGCTGCGGTCGCCGGCCCGCACACGTGGAACGGCACGCTGTGCGATGGCACTCCGGTGTCGGTGTCGTACACCGTTGCCACGGACGGATCCGTCTCCGACGTGACCGCGACGCCCGACACGGCCAAGGTGCGCACGCACGGCGGAAAGATCGTCGTCGGGTTCTCGAGGCACGAGGCGGTGTTCATCTCGGTGCGCGAGCGCGACGGGATGATCAAGATCTCGGCGGTGCCGCTGCTGCGCTGCAAGACCGACGATCCCACGACCAACGTCGACGTCACGATCCCCGTCCCCGACGACGAGTCCGATGATCACGACGGTGACCACCACGACGGTGACCACCACGACGATTGGCGCTTTGGTGGCGGCCACGGGGGATCCGGCTTCCGCGGCGGTGATTGATCCACACAGGGCAGCCCGACTCCTCCTCGGGGGGGTCGGGCTGCTGCTCGTTTTCAGCGCCTGCTCGAGCGACGACTCGCCGCGGGTCGAATCGGCCGCCAGCACCACGTCGACGACAATCACCGTCGCCGGGGCGCCGTCCAGTTCGGTGGAGCCGGCGTCGACCGCTTCGACGGTGGCCGCCCCGGCCACGCTGGCACCGGTCGATGGCGCGGCTTTGCTGCAACAGGCAGTGGCTGCGACCGGTGCCGGCTACCACTTCAACCAGACGGCGACGATCGACGGCGTGGTGGCGCTGACCGTCGATGGCGACCGGTTGCCTGACGGCGCCCGGCTCTCCGTCACCAACGAGGCGGGAGTGGTCAACTACATCTTCAACGCGCAAGGTGTGTGGCTGATGCCGGAGAATGGCGAGTGGGAGGCCGACGACTCCCCGGCGCCGGCGGTCGATCCGATCAACGCGCTGCTCGCACCGACATCGGTCACGGTTGCCGGCAACGACGGGACCACCGTGCAGCTCGTCGTCACCGTGCCGGTCGCGGCACTCGGCATCCCCGGCGAGGGCGATGCCGCGTTGCAGGTTTCCGTCGTCAACGGCGGACTCGCCAGCATCGCCTACTCGACGACAACGGCCGACGGAAAGACCGCTGCGACGACGACGGCGATCGGGCCTGTCGTCGACCCAAGCCCCGTCGTCGCGCCGATCTAGCTGTCGAAGCCCAAGCCCATCCGATCGAGGGTGCGCAACCACAAGTTGCGCTTGCCGGTGCGGTCTTCGCGCTGCAGCGACCAGCGCGTCGCCTGGATGCCCACGAAGCGGAACGGTTCGGGTGGGAACGGCAGCGGCCGCTCCTTGAAGAAGTCGGTCTGGGTGGCGCGCGAGCGGCGCCCGTCGAGCAGGTCGAGCATCACTTCGCCGCCGAACCTGCTCGACGCCACACCGAGCCCCGTGTAGCCGAGCGCGTAGGCGACTCGGCCCTGCTTCGCCTGCCCCCAGAAGACGCAGAACCGGCTGCAGGTGTCGATGGCGCCGCCCCACAGGTGCGTGAACTTGAGCCCATCGAGCTGCGGAAAGGTGTGGAAGAAGTGCTTGCTCAGCTTGGCCCACGTCGCCGGGCGCGTCTCCAGCTCGGCGTTGATCTTGCCGCGCCAGTAGTAGATGGCGTCGTAGCCGCCCCACAGGATGCGGTTGTCTGCCGTGAGCCGGTAGTAGTGGAACTGGTTGGGGATGTCGCTGACCCCCTGGCGGTTGGCCCAGCCGAGCTCGGCCAGCTGGCCGGCCGACAGTGGCTCGGTGACCATGCAGTAGTCGTACACAGGGGCGATGTAGTGGCTGATGCGCTTCAGCAGCGGCTTGAAGGCGTTCGTCGCCAGAGCCACCTTGCCGGCACGGATCCGCCCGAGCGGCGTGTGGATCATGATCCCGACGCCGTCGCGCTCCAGTGAGGTTGCCTTCGTGTCTTCGTAGATGCGCACGCCCAGCGACATCGCCGCGGCCTTCAACCCCCACACGAGCCGAGCTGGGTCGACGAGTGCGGCGCGGTCCTTGCGCCACAACCCTCCCGTATACGTCGGTGAGTTGACCTGGGCGCGCATCGCCTCGCCGTCGAGCCACTCAACCGGCTGGCCGAGCGAGCGCAGCTGCTGATAGTCGTCGCGCAGTTCGTCGATGTAGCTCGGGACGTGATGTTCGGCAGCGACGTCGATGACTCCGGGCCGCTCGAAATCGCAGTCGATCTCGTAGCGCTTGATCGCCGCTTCGATCTCGTTCAAGTTCTGCAGGCCGAGCTCTTCGAGCAATGGCAGCTCTTGCGGAAAGCGCTGCTGTCCGTTGGCGACCCCGTGGGTGAGGCTCGACTCCATGAACCCGCCGTTGCGACCGCTGGCCGCCGAGCCGACCGTGCCGCCTTCGACCAGCACGACGTCGCGCGAGGGGTCGCGCTCCTTGGCGATGATCGCCGTCCACAGACCGGTGTAGCCGCCGCCGACGACGCACAGATCGCACGAGTCGTTCCGGACGAGCGTGGGGTTCGAGTCGGGCCGATCAGCGTCGTCGTACCAATACGGACGCAGCTCGGCGTCGGCGATGGCGTCGAGGGCGCCCATAGCTCACCCGCGCCGGGGGCGGGCGAACACGACCAGGACGGCGCCGGCGAGGGTGAAGAGGATCGCCGCCGCGATCGAGCCATCGACCTGCCGTCCGCCGGTGCTGGGCAGGGTT
>DATBKA010000316.1:0-2404 GCA_036556105.1 Ilumatobacteraceae bacterium
CCGCTCAGGCCGCGGTCGATCGCTTCGGCCGCATCGACGTCCTGATCAACAACGCCGGCAACTTCTTCGCTGGCTTCTTCGAGGAGATCCCGCCCGCGCATATGCGCCAGCAGATCGAGACCAACCTGTTCGGCCCGATGAACGTAACCCGGGCGGTGCTGCCGGTGATGCGCCGGCAGCGGTCGGGGCATGTGGTGACCATCTCGTCGACCGCCGGGTTGATCGGTCAGGAGTTCGTCGTCGCCTACGCGGCGAGCAAGTTTGGTGTCGAGGGATGGATGGAGTCTCTCCGGTTCGACGTCGAGCCATACGGGATCCGGACCACGGTCGTCGAGCCGGGCTTCTTCCGTACCGAATTGCTGGTCGAGGGATCCTCCACGATCTGGCCCGCGTTGTCGATCGACGACTATGCCGACCGCACCGCTGCAACCATCGACGCATGGAGGGGCATGAACGGCAAGCAGGGCGGCGACCCGGCCAAGCTCGCCGCTGCATTGGTGAGGATCGTCGAGATGAGTGACCCACCACTGCGTTTCGTCGCGGGAGCCGACGCCGTCGCCGCCGTCGAGCAGAAAGCAAAGGACCTCCTCGACCAGATCGACTCGCACCGAGAGCTGTCCACGAACCTGGCCCACGACGACGTGCCCGCATGAACGCGACGTCGACGACGTCCTCGTCGATCCAGTGCCACTCGATGTGAGTCAGAGTCGTGGGACTGTCACCCGTCCCACAGGTGGACGTCGTCAGACGGTCTCGATGATGAGGCGCACCCGGGCGGCGTCGGCGATCTTGCGGATGTGGGTGGGGTTGGAGGTGACGACGGCGTCGTGGCGGCGGATGGCTCCTTCGACGACGGTGACGTCGACGATGTCGTCATGGCCAGCGCGGGCTGCCAGCGTGCCGACGGCCTTTGCTTGATCTTCGGTCAATGGTTCCGTGGTGCACAGGGCGAGGAAGCGGGCCAGGCTCGCTTGGCGTCTTCCGCCGCGCCACGCTTCGGCGAGGACCGGGGTCGGGACGGTGGGCGACACCTCGAGCGCGAGAAAGCCGGCATGAAGTGCCCACATCCGTCGGTCGTTGCGGTCGGCTGCAATGAGCGCGCCGGTGTCGTAGGTGACCTCGTTCATTAGGCGCTCTTACGAGATGGCTGTCTGCGGAGCATCGCTCGGGCGCGAGCGAGTCCGTCGGCGAGCTCATCAGGACTGAGTGCGCCGTGCTGGCGCTCCCACTCGGCGACACCCTGACGCCCGGCGTCGACCCGGAGTCGGTGCGCGGCCGTCTCGGCGATCCACGCGCTGACCGTCGTGCCTTCCGCGGTTGCAGCTTGGTCGATGGCCTTGGCGAGGTCGGAGGGAAGTGAGATCGATCTTTTCTGTCGTTGGGCCAAGATGTGATGGTAGGACAGACGGTAGGACAGTACAACCCGAGTTCCTGCACGATTCCTGCACAGGACTCGGCCGCACGTGCCGGATCTGGGCGGATCAAACGGACGAGACGGACAGTGGCCGTGGACGTGAGCAGAGAACGCGGATGCAGCGGGACCAGATGGAAGGGATCGTGAAGTCTTAAACCCTCCTGTACGAAAGTACGTACGGGTTCGAATCCCGTCCTGGGCACCACCGCTGAACTGCCATTTTATGAATTCGGCACATCTGGCCGATGGCGGATGTGCACATCGTGTGCACAGAGTTGGGTATCGTGTTGTGATGATCGGTTCCGTGAAGCGGCGCAGCGGCGGGTGGGCGTTCCGTGTCGATGTCGGTGCGGACCCAGCGACGGGGCGACGCCGCCAGGTCTCCAAGCATGGCTTCGCAACGAAGCGGGCTGCAGAGCAGGCTATGGCGGAGGTGGTGCGCGTGCGCCGACCACCAGCGCTGCGCACTGCGCCGTCGACCTGGTCGTTGGGCGAGTACCTGGAACAGTGGCTCACCGGTGAGGTGGCGCGTGTGTCACCGGCGACGGTGCGCACCTATCGGGTCGCGATCGGACGTGTCGTGGCGGTGCTCGGAGACATCCCCTTGTCGCGCCTGTCTGGCGCGGATGTCGCTGCCTGGCAGCAGCAGCTGCTCCACCCGGACGACGGCGGGCGCGGGTTGTCGCCAGCCACGGTCCGCAATACCCGCGCCGTGCTCCACAAGGCGTTGTCGGATGCGGTGCGATTCGAGTTGTTGGACCGCAACCCGGTCGCCGCGACCGATCCTCCATCGAACGTCGCCCGCAAGACGACCGTGGTGTGGACCGCAGACGAGGTGCGCCGCTTCCTCGACCGCGTCGACGGGCACCGGCTGTCACTGGCGTTCCAGCTGTTGGCTACCACCGGCATGCGCCGCGGTGAACTGCTCGGGCTGCAATGGGGTGATGTCGACTGGAACCGCGGTGCGCTGTCGGTGGTCCGCTCGCTCGG
>DATBKA010000317.1:0-8788 GCA_036556105.1 Ilumatobacteraceae bacterium
GTCCTCGTGGGTGATCTGCAGCAGTGGGATCTGGTCGTCGTCGTTGCCCTCGGTGAACGCGTTGACCCCGACGACGATGCGTCGCCCGGAGTTGAAACGCCGTTCCAGGTCGTAGGCGGAGTCGGCGATCTTGCCCTGGAACCAGTTCTCGTCGATGCCCTTGATGACTCCTTCGAGCATCGAGCCGCCACCGAGGTTGTCGAGCTCGGCGAACAGCTCCTCCGCCCGCCGCTCCACCTCGTCGGTGAGCTGCTCGACGTACCACGAGCCGCCAAGTGGGTCGGCAACGTGAGCGACGTTGGTCTCGTGGGCGATCACCTGTTGCGTGCGCAGGGCGATGCGCGCGCTCTTCTCCGTCGGCAAGGCCATCGCCTCGTCCATCGAGTTGGTGTGCAGCGACTGCGTGCCGCCGAGCACTCCGGCCAACGCCTCGATCGCCGTGCGCACGATGTTGACGTCGGGCTGCTGCGCCGTCAGTGAGACTCCGGCGGTCTGGGTGTGGAAGCGCAGCTGCATCGAACGCTCCAGTTTGGCGCCATAGCGGTCGCGCAGCCAGTGCGCCCAGATACGTCGCGCTGCTCGGTACTTGGCGATCTCCTCGAAGAAGTCGATGTGGGCGTTGAAGAAGAACGACAGCCGCGGCGCGAACGCATCGACGGGCAGGCCGGCTTGTGTGGCCAGCTCGACGTAGGCGAACCCGTTGGCGAGCGTGAAGGCCAGCTCTTCGACGGCCGTCGAGCCTGCCTCGCGAATGTGGTAGCCGGAGATCGAGATCGGGTGCCATCGCGGCATCTCTGCCGCGGTGAACGAGATGGTGTCGCGCACCAACCGCATCGAAGGACGCGGCGGGAAGACGAACTCCTTCTGGGCCTGGTACTCCTTGAGGATGTCGTTCTGCAGCGTGCCACCCAAGCGCGCCCGGTGGATGCCGGCCTTCTCCGCCTGGGCGACGAACATCGCGAAGATCACCGCGGCGGGGGAGTTGATCGTCATCGACGTCGTGATCGCCCCGAGATCGATGCCCGAGTAGAGGTCCTCCATGTCGGCGAGCGAGTCGATGGCAACGCCGCAGCGGCCGACCTCACCGAGCGCCATCGCGTCGTCGGAGTCGATGCCGAGCAGGGTCGGCATGTCGAACGCCGTCGACAGCCCGTCGCCGCCGGCCTTGATGATCTCCTTGAACCGCCAGTTCGTGTCGTCGGCTGTGCCGAACCCGGCGAACATCCGCATCGTCCACAGCTTCGATCGGTACATCGACGCGTACGGCCCGCGCGTGTACGGGAACTGACCCGGATACTCGGCGGGGCCGTCAGCGCTCTCGCCGCTGGGCCTGTAGACCGCGTCGAGTGGGATCCCTGACATCGTGGTGAAATCGGCGTCGCGAATGGCCGATGCGCCGAACGCTTGCTCCCACAACTCGCGGTTGGTTGCCATTCACGCAGTTTATTTGGATGTCAAAACAAATCAAGCGAGTGTTTCCAGGCACCCCGTCCATCTCGGACCGCTCGGTTGTGGTCAGCGGAAGTCGCCGAAGGCCCGGCGCATGTCCTTCAGTGCGGAGTAGATCTCGCGTTGCGCAGCGGTCGGGATCGGCACGGTCGCGAACACCTTGGCGTTGAGTTGCTCCGTCGCGTCTTCTGTCAGCTTGCGGCCTCGCGGGGTGATCTCGGCCAGGACGCTGCGGCCGTCGCCCGGATTCGCCGACCGCACGACGTGCCCGTCCTGTTCCAGGCGCTGCACCGCGTTGGTGACGCTCGCCGGATGGACTTGCAGGCGTTCGCCGATCTTGCCGACGGGAAGCGAGCCGCGGCGACTGAAGCGCAGCAGCATCAACACCTCGTAGCGGGCGAACGTCAGCCCGAGCGGTCGCAGCACGGCTTCGACACGAGCGAGCAGCACTTGCTGGACGCGCATGATCGACGTGACCACGGCCATCCCGTCTGCCGACTTCGTCCACCCCTGGGCACGCCAGCTGGCTCGGGCCAAGTCGATCGGATCGTCGGGCAGTGGTGGCGTGGCCGGCATTGGGATCCTCAGGTCTGCCTGCTGAGGATCACCGGCGCGGCGTGCTCGAGGTGCTCGACCCACGCGTCCGGCGTCGCCGGTTCGTCGATCGGCAAGATCACGAACTTGGTGGTGCCCACCGAGACGAATCGGTCGATTGTCGCCATCAGCGCCTCCCAGCCACGCGGCACCAACACCGTCGGATCGGTGACATCCGGGCGTCGCCTGGCGAGGAGGTCGAGCGTCGACTGCGGGATGGTGCCGGTTGCGTACGGCACGAGCGCGCCGTAGTGGTCGTCATCGATCGACCGGTCGTGTTCGGCGAGTGTGGACTCGATCACCGCCCGACCGCGGGCCGCATCATCGGGCGTGACGAAGCTCGGCAGCCACCCGTCACCGAGTCGGCCGACACGGCGCAGTTCGGAAGGGGCGATCCCACCCAGCCACACGTCGAGACGCGCCTGCACCGGCTTCGGCAGCACACGCAGTCCGTCGTAGTGGAAGTGCTCACCATGGTGGGTCAGCGGTTCTTCTGCCCAGGCGCCCCGCAACACGGCCAGCGCCTCGTCGAACAGCTTGGCCCGGCCGGCGCGCTCCACACCGAAGGCCTGCTGCTCGTGTGGCTCGGCCACGCCGAGCCCGAACGCCGGCAGCAGACGACCGTTGGACAGGCGATCGAGCGTCGCCAGTTCCTTGGCCAGCACGATCGGGTTGCGACCGGGCAACACCATCACGCTCATCCCGAACTTCAGCCGAGTGGTGCGTCCGGCGGCGAACGCCATGCCGACCAACGGGTCAGGGGCTTCACCGCCGATTCGCTCGCTGAGCCACAGGCTGTCGAAGCCGAGTCGCTCCAAGGCGTCGACGACGACCCCGAAGCCGGCATCGTTGAGCCGAGTTCGCGTGCCGAACCCGAAGCCGATCCGGACCCGTGGCTGACTAGCCACGGGTGAGGTCAGCTGGCCGGTCCGTCGACCACCGCATGTCTGGTGACGCGGCGCACACCAGACGAGTCGATCGTGAGGAACTCATCGCCGCATCGTGACACAACGGTGAAGCGGTGATGGGAGCGAACCCGAGCCGGCACGAGTTGAGTGCGGTGCCAGGCGACGACGGAAGCGACCACGATGACGCCGACGATGATCAACGCGTCGGGAACGCGCCCCGCCAGCAACCCGGCAGCAAGCGCAGCAACCACACTGGCCTTGGCAGCCAGGACGATCAGGCTCGACTGTGACTCGGTCGTGCGGTGCATCGCTTTCACCTCCGTATAGACGTTCCAGACAAGCGTTTGGATTCCTACTTCGGCAAGAAGTTTTGAAACTGCACAAATCGTCATCGAACCGGAACAGCCGAGCCAGAGGCGACGGTCACTCAGCGAAGTGACGAAGGGCCCACGGCCACTGAGCGGAGTGTTCGGCCGGTGACCGTCAGTACGACGGGTGACGATCGCGCCAAGGCTCGGCGGCCTCGAGTTGCGCGGCGACGCGGAGCAACACGTCTTCGCGTCCATAGGCGGCGACGAGTTGCACGCCGATCGGCAACCCGGACGCGCTCCAGTGGAGGGGCACGTTGATCGCCGGCTGACCGCTGGAGTTGAACGGTGGGGTGAACGGCACGTAGGCGGCGGCGCGCGCCATCGGTGCCATCGGGTCGTCGACGTTGTTGGCGAACGTGCCGATCGCGGCCGGCGGTTCTGCCAACGTCGGCGTCAACAGCAGATCCCAACCATCGCTCCACCACTGCTGGACGGCACGGCGGAACTCGACGTTGGCGGACAGCGCCAACGCATAGTCGACGGCACTGACCTGGCGGGCGTAGGCAGCCTGAGCGCGATTGACCGGCTCCAGGTCGTCGTCGGTCAGCGCCCGGCCGAGTTGGGCGGCGATGCGTTCTGCTGACACAGCCATGTTCGTGCTCCACAGCGCAGAGAACCGGCGCGAGAAGTCGCGATTGGTGAGCGCCTCGGGAAACGCGTGCTCGACGTGATGCCCGAGCGACTCGAGCAACTTGGCTGCGGCAGTCACCGCCTCGAGGCAGTCGTCGTGGACGGCCGCGCCCATCGGGTGGGCGTCGAGCAGGCCGATGCGCAGTCGCCCCGGATCGGCAGTCAACTCGTCCACGTAGGCGCGCTGCGGCCCGGGAGCGATGACGGTGTCGCCGATGCCCGGGCCGTGCACGGCGTCGAGCAAGGCGGCCGTATCGCGAACGGTACGGCTGACGCAGAGCTCCACGCCCAGGTTGCTCTCGTCGCGGTATGGGCCGAGCGTGATCCGCCCCTGGGATGGTTTCAGGCCGACGAGCCCGCAACACGAGGCAGGGATGCGAATCGATCCGCCGCCGTCGCTGGCATGGGCGAACGGCACCATCCCGGAGGCGACAGCCGCGGCCGCGCCGCCGCTCGACCCGCCCGGCGAGTGGTCCCGGTTCCACGGGTTGCGAGTCGCACCCCATGCCAAGGGCTCCGTCGTCGGCAGGCTGCCCATCTCCGGGCTGTTGGTGCGACCGGCGATGTTCAGTCCGGCCTCGCGGAACCGCGACACGAGCGTCGTGTCCGTCGCCGACACCGGCATCGCTGCCCGCAACGCTCGGCAGCCGTTGGTCAATGGCTGGCCTGCGTAGTGCGCCCACAAGTCCTTGAGCAAGAACGGCACGCCCGTGAATGGCCCGTCGGGCAGCGCGCCGGCGGCCTCGCCGGCCTCGTCGAACCAGCGGATGATCACCGCGTTGAGCCCGGGATCGAACGCTTCGATCCTCTCGATCGTGGCGTCGAGCAGCTCTCTCGCGGACACGTCGCCGCGCCGAACCAACGCCGCCTGGTCGACGGCGTCCATCCATCTCGTGTCGTCGGCGAGAGAACCCATCGTGAGTTGTGTAGCACGCGGAATTAGGGTGAGCGATCGTCGTGCCGAGCTCGCCACCCCCTCCAGCCGCGCTGAGCACCCGCGAGGTGATGCGTTTCCGACCGGTCCGCCTGCTGATGTTGAGCAACGCGATCCTCTACTCGGGCATCGCCTTGCAAGCAACCGCGCTGTTGAAGCAGGCGTACGACATCACCGGTCGAAAGTCCGACCTCGGCTGGATGGGCTTGGCCGAGTTCATTCCGATCTTCGCTCTGGTGCTCGTCACCGGGTCGGTGGCCGACCACTTCAAGCGCAAGTCGATCGCCATGGTGACCGTCGGCGCCGAGGTGTTCACGTCGGCGGCGCTGATGTTCTACGCGCTGTCCGAGCCGACGTCGGTCATGCCGTTGTTCATGATCGCCTTCTGCTTCGGCATCGCTCGCGCCTTCCAGGCTCCGGCGATGCGATCGATGCCGCCGATGGTTGCTCCCGAAGGGGCCCTGCCCAAGGTGATCGCCCTCTACTCGGCGACGTGGACGGGAGCGATGATCGTCGGCCCGGCCATCGGTGGGTTCCTGTACGCCATCGACCCGTGGGTCGCCTACCTCGGATCGACCGCGCTGATCTTCGCCAGCTGGCTCGTGCTGTCGATGCAGTCGTTCGTGCGCGAACCGCTGCCGCCCGATCCTGATTCCAGGCCGTCGTTGCGAACCGCAGTGCAGGGGTTGGTGTTCATCAAGCGCACACCGGTGCTGCTGGCGGCGATCTCCCTCGATCTGTTCGCGGTGTTGTTCGGTGGAGCGGTCGCACTCATCCCGGTGATCGCCAAGGATCGCCTTGGTGTCGGCGACGTCGCCTACGGCTGGCTGCGTGCCGCCCCCGGGTTCGGTGCGGCGGCGATGGCCCTGCTCCTCGCAGCGCGGCCGGTGCGCCGCCGGGTCGGCAAGACGCTGCTCGGCGTCGTCGCCCTGTTCGGCATCGGCACGGTCGTCTTGGGGGTGACCCGCAACTACGCGCTGGCGTTCACGGCACTCGTGGTGCTGTCAGCTGCCGATCTCGTAAGCGTGTTCATCCGAGGCTCGCTCGTCCCGTTGGTGACGCCGGACGAGAAACGCGGCCGGGTGCTGGCGGTGGAGGCGGTCTTCATCGGAGCGTCCAACGAGCTCGGCGCGTTCGAGAGCGGACTCGTGGCGCAGGCGGTCGGCACGCCGGCAACGGTGATCGGCGGGGGCGTGGCAACCCTGGTGGTCGTCGGCACGTGGTGGTTCGCCTTCCCGTCCCTGCGCACGATCGACAGCTTTGAAGAACTCGAGCGCGATCATTCGACGGCGTTCGTCACCTGACATCATTCGCCTCCCGGGCCTCCAGCGCTGCCTGGCAGCTCGCCGAACGACGTCAGCACGGAGCGGACCGCCGCGTGGTCGACGCCGTTGATCAGCGGCGCCGCTGCCGCGGTGGCGATGTTCCAGATCCAGAGATCGCTCGGCCCGGTGCAGCCGCTCGTCCGCACCGACAACACGAGTTGCTGGCCGTCGATCCACCCGACTGGTTCCGTCGACAGGGCAGCGAACGCCGCCGGCTGGTCGACGGTGGCGGCTGCTTGGGCGACTTGCGTGCGGGTGATCCCGCCGCACTCGCCGAGCCGGTAGGCGATCCCGGCCCCGGCGATCACGTTCACCGTCAGCCGGGCGATCGGCTCGGCGATCTGCACCACGTCGACGACGGTGCCGGCAGGGAAATCGACTGCGTGCACATGCGAGACGCCATCGGCGTGGTCATCGATGAAGTACACGCGAGTCCCCGACGGATCCGGCCCGATCTCCGTGACCCGCGACCCCTGATCGGGGAGTGGCGCGACGAGACGTGGGTCCTGGCCGCGGTTGCCGGCGACGAACAAGCCCGACGAACCATCGTTGGCCTGGCCGCCGGCGAAGATGTGCTTACCTGCCGGGTGGTAGGCGGCAACATCCGTCCTCGCCAAGAAGCTGATGTCAGTGCGCGTCTCCGGTTGACCTGCGGCCCGCCACAGCAAATGATCGTCGGCAACGGCCGGAGCGATCAGCGCCTGGCCGGTGGGCATCGACCACGACACGCGGACGTTCGACGCGAAGTAGCCACTGAACAGTGCCTGCGTTCCGTCGAAGACGGTGATCGAGTTGAGCAGAACTCGATCCCCGGTCGGGGACCATCGAATCGGTCCCACGTTGTCCGCTGTCAGCTCGGTCAGACAGCTCGACGATCCGTTGGCAGGGCTCACCGTGTACAAGCGCGTTCCGACCTCGAACGTGACCTCCGGCGTTTGCGGCGGCCCCGAGAAGACGCACGCGCCGCCGGGAAGGGCAATCGTGCTGGTGGCCACCTGCTCGGTGGAGGTGACAACGGTCGTCACCGTCGTCGGGGGCTTGGTGTTGCTCGGTGTGCCCAACGGTGGCAGCGTCTCGGGCGTGCTCGAGCCCTCGGACACCTGGCAGCCGGCGCCGGCGACGAGCGCCACAGCGATCCCGACCCGTGCCACAACTCCCACGGCAGCAAACGGTAGATCCCGCGTGCCAGGCTGGAATTGATGCCGGTCCGGCGGAGCTCCATCATCGGCACGGTTGGTCGGATCCTGCTCGCGGTGTCTTCGCCCGCACTCGTCGCCGGTTGCGCGTCAACGAACGCGACGACGGCGACGACCGCCGCCCCGCTGCGCACCGCGATCTCGGCGACGTCGACGGCCGCGACTCCATCGAGCAGTGTCGTGGCGACGTCCACGACGACCAGCACCACGCTGCCGCGCCCACTCGTCTACGTCTTCCCGTTCACGGGCAAGAAGGTCAGCTACGGGCGCGGCCATCACGACTATCCCGCCACCGACGTGTTCGGCTGCGGGGCCACCGTCGTCGCCCCGATCGGCGGAATCATCGAACAGACGCGCCGCTTCGACCTGTGGGATCCGTCGGTCGACGACCCGTCGACGCGTGGCGGCAAGTACGTCTCGATGGTCGGTGACGACGGCGTCCGCTACTACTTCGCTCACCTCGACAGCGTGGACGTCTGGCCCGGTGACGTCGTCACTGGAGGCACGCCGCTGGGTGTGATGGGTCGAACAGGAAACGCGCGGAAGTCGGCGTGCCACGCTCACTTCGGCATCTCCTGGTCGTGCGACGCACGGGAATGGGCCGTGCGCCGCGGCGAGGTCTGGCCGTGGAAGTACCTCGATGCATGGCGCGCCGGTGAGCAGCTGTCTCCCGCTGCCGAGGTCGCTGCCGCCGAAGCGGAACAGCCCGACGCCTGCACGCTCGCCGGTCTCGCGGCAACCGCCTCTGACGCGTGACGACGGCGGTACTGCTCGCAGGACCGAACGTCCCGTGCGGACGTGCTTCAATTGCGGAGCGGGCTCCGGTCATGTCACGTCAGAAGGGGAACATCCATGAAGAGCTTCCTGCGGGAGTTCAAGGCGTTCATCGCCACCGGCAACTTGGTCGAGTTCGCCATCGGCATCATCCTCGGCCTCGCCATCAAGGCGGTGATCGACGCGTTCATGGGTGGCATCGTCAACCCGATCATCGGTGCCATCGTCGGCAAGCCGAACCTCGACAACTTCCTGACGTTCACCGTGCGCAAGGGCACCAACAATCAATCGACGATATCCATCGGTGTCGTCCTCACCCAGCTGATTTCGTTGATCCTGGTCGGTTTGGTGCTGTTCTTCGTGATGAAGGCCTACAACAAGCTGCGTGGGCCGAAAGAAGAAGCCCCGGCCGGGCCGAGCGAGGTCGAGCTGCTGACCCAGATCCGCGACGAGCTGCGCGCTCGCAGCTGAGCCCGTCATCTCGCCGAAACGTCCCTGCTCAGCGGCATGTGACTTGCGAAATCGAGTTCTTCTCGGTCGAATAGGGGGATGGGAGCACGGCGCGAGGTCTTTCTGAGCGCGCTGTGTGGGCTGCTGGTGGCGTGCG
>DATBKA010000318.1:0-4961 GCA_036556105.1 Ilumatobacteraceae bacterium
GACGCCGACCTCGCCGCTGCCGTGATGCAAGCGCTCACCACCGCGCCGTCGATGACGGAGATCGCCGCGCGGTTCCCGATCAGCGAGGAGCGGACCCACCTCACCCAGGCGCTCGACAGGTTCGAGGCACGCCGACGCCACGCCCGCGTCGCGCTGTGGCGGGTGATGCTCGCCGAAGGCTGCAGCATCGGCGAGATTGCCCGCATCTTCGGCCTCTCTCGGCAGCTCGTTTCGCGGCAGCTGCGCGCCGGCGCAAACGGCAACTGACGCCCGCCACCGTCGGCGGGTTGCATCCCTGCCGTCCGAGATCTGCAATCGTTGACCATGCGTTTCGCCTTCTCGACCTCGCCACAACGGACCACGTGGGACTGGATGCGAGAGGTCTGGCACATCGCTGATGGGCTGCAGGTGTTCGAGTCGGGATGGACGTTCGATCACCTCTACCCGCTCTATGGAGATTCGACGGGCGATTGCATGGAGGGCTGGATCACCCTGACAGCCTTGCTCCACGAGACGGGGCGGCTGCGCGGCGGAGTGCTCGTCACCGGCATGGTCTACCGCCACCCGGGCGTCCTGGCGAACATGGCCTCGACCCTCGACATCACGTCGGGCGGTCGCCTCGAGCTCGGCATCGGCGCCGGCTGGAACGAGGAGGAGTGCGACGCGTTCGGCATCGAACTGGGGTCGATGGGCGAGCGCTTCGATCGATTCGAGGAGGGACTTGCCGTGCTCGAGTCATTGCTCACCAACGATCGGACCACGTTCCACGGGTCCTACTACCGGCTGACCGAGGCGATGAACAACCCGAAGCCGATTCAACGCCCGCTGCCGATCTGCATCGGCGGTGTCGGCAAGAAGCGCACCTTGCCCTTGACGGCGCGGTACGCCCACCACTGGAACTTCGGTGGGTCCGACCTGGCCGAGTTCGCCGAGTGCCGGACGGTGTTGCACGAGTCGTGCGCGGCGATCGGACGCGACCCCCGCGAGATCACCTGCAGCACGCTTGCGCGGTACGAGGGCGACGACGACACATTCAGGACCAACGTGGCGGCGATGGAGGCGGCGGGTGCCGACCTCGTGATCGTGTCGGTGCCCAAGGCGTCACCGCCGGCAGTGATGGAGACGATCGCCGCCGCGTTGACCAGCTGACCGCGCCGTTGTTCAGGCCAGCAACGTGCCGCCGTGCACGTCGAGGATGGCCCCGTTGATGCCGCCACCGGCGTGCGAGCACAGCAGAATCGCCATCGCCGCCACTTCCTCGAGCGTGTTGAGACGCTTGATCGAGGCTTCCTTGGCGTAGCTGTCCAGGAACTGCTCGTAGGTGATGCCCATCGCCTCCGCGGCCTGCGGTCCAACGGTCTGCATGATGTCGGTCTCGATCGCTCCCGGGCAGATCGCGTTGCAGGTGATGCCGACCGCGCCGTACTCGAAGGCGATCGCCCGGGTGAGGCCGTTGATCGCATGCTTGTTGGTGATGTAGTGCGACACGGCTGCCTTGTTGGCGTGGCGGCCCTCCACGGAGGAGATGTTGATGATCCGGCCGGATCCTTGCCGCTCCATCGTCTGCAGTGCGCGGCGGCTGCACCAGAACGTGTGGTTGAGGCACCAGTCGAGACACTCCAGCCACGCCTCGTCCGACATCTGTGCGACCGGCGCGAACCCACCCGAGCCCCCGGCGTTGTTGACGAGGATGTCGATGGTGCCGAATGTGGCGACCGCCGTGTCGACGAGACGCTCGCAGTCCTCGCGCTTCATCACGTCGCCTTGCACGAAGATCGCCCGATCACCGGCGTTCATCTCGGCCAACGCCTGCTCGCCTTTGTCCGCATTGCGCCCGTTGATCGCGACCTTTCCGCCCTCTTCGAGGATCGCCTCGGCGATCGCCCTGCCGATGCCGCGCGTGCCACCCGTGATCGCCGCCACCTTCTCATCGAGCTTGCCCATGACCCCTCCGCGGATGATGATGTTTCTGTAGTTGTTCGCTAGTTTCTCATGTCAGAGCTTGCCACAATCGTCTGACGTCGAGGCGGCGTCACGGCACATCCGAAGTCACAGGGGGTTCGTCGAATGGGGGATCTATCAGGGCGCGTCGCCGTCGTCACCGGCGGGTCGCGGGGCATCGGGCGGGCGATCGCCGAAGCGTTCCTCGCCGAGGGTGCCAAGGTGGTGATCACGGGCACCAACGCCGACAAAGGAGCTCACGCATTGCACGAGCTGAACCAGCCCGATGACACGCATTTCATCCAAGCCGACGCCAAGGTTCGCGAGGATTGCGAGCGCGCCATCGACGAGGCGATCGCCCGCTTCGGAAAGGTCGACATCCTCGTCAACAACGCCGGCGGCGCCAGCAATCACGCCCCGGTCGCCGACCTCACCGACGAAGCGCTCGACGATGCCCTCCGGTGGAACCTGTGGAGCACGTTCTGGTGCTCACGCCGTGCCCTCAAACCGATGATCGAGCGCGGTTGGGGACGGATCATCAACATGTCGTCGGTGGAGGGCAAGGTCGGCAAGCCCGGCATCTCGATCTACGTGACGGCCAAGCACGCCGTGAACGGCCTCACCAAGGCGATGTCGAAGGAGCTCGGCACGACCGGAGTCACGGTCAACGCACTGTGCCCCGGTGTGATCGAGACCGACATCGTCCGGGCCGAAGGCCCTGGAGCCGCCGAGGCGATGGGACTCACCTACGAGCAGTTGATCGACGCCTTCACCCACGAGTCGGCGACCAAGCGAGTCATGGAAGTCGAAGACGTCGCCGCCGTTGCCGTGCTGCTCGCGTCCGATGTCGGCGCCGGCATCACCGGCTCGCTGATCTCGATCGACGGCGGCACGTCGCCGTACTGACAAGGGGAATCATGGGAAAGCTCGAAGGAAAGGTCGCCTGCATCACGGGCGGCACGCGCTCGATCGGGCGGGGCATGGCCGAGGCCTTCCTCCGCGAGGGCGCAAGGGTGGTCGTCAACGGGCGCAGCGCCGACAAGGGTCAACAGTGCCTCGTGGAGATGGGCGCGAGCGATCGGGTCGCGTTCTTCGCCGGCGACGCCACCAAGCAGAGCGACGTCGAAGGCCTGATCGACTTCACGATCGACCACTTCGGACACCTCGACATCTGCTGCCTCAATTCGGGCGGAGTCGCCCAGACGGCACCCGTGGCGCAGATGTCGGACGAGGAGTGGAAGCTCGAGATCGACTGGAACCTCAACCACGTGTTCTGGGGGATGCGCCGGGCGCTGCAGCACATGATCCCGCGCACGTCGGGGCGGATCATCGTCACCTCGTCGGTCGAGGGCAAGCTCGGCAAGCCGGGCATCCCCGGCTACGCCGCCACCAAACATGCCGTCAACGGCCTCGTCAAAGCGGCCGCTCACGAAGTCGGCACGCTCGGGATCACCGTCAACTCGATCCTGCCCGGCTTGATCGAGACCGACATCGTGCGCGCCACCGGCCCGGCGTCGGCAGCGATGATGGGCTTGCCCAGCTACGAAGCGATGCTCGACCTGTTCGCCCAGGAGTCGGCGATCAAGCGCCTCAACACCGTCGAGGAAGTGGCCGCCGTCGCCGTGCTGTTGGCATCCGATGCCGGGCGCAACATGACCGGCACGATGTTCCCCGTCGACGGCGGAACGATGCCGTACTGAGTCGAACGGTCGCGCCGGTCGCCTGCCTGACCGCATGGGTGCGACAGATGCCATCCCTGGCATAGTTCCGCGCCCAAGCCGACCTCGTGGGCGCCTTCACTCAGAGGGTGGCGACGAGTTTGGCCAGCCAGCGATGGAGGTTCTGGTTGCCCATCTCGTTGCGACCGAACCGGAAGACGTCGCCGGCCAGGGCGTCGAGGCGACGCCCGATACGCATCACCGTCGTGAAGTCCTCCAGGAAGGTCACGTCGGCGTACTTCTGACGCTTGGCTTCGGCCTCGGCGACCGCCTGCTCGTCCTCGAGCGGCTCGCGGAAGTACTGGTACTGGATCACCGTGCACTCCGCAACCGTCGGTCCCGGGAACAGGCGGCTGACCATCAAGCTGTTGCCGGGGTGACCCGAGATCGAGATGTTCGGGAAGACGTAGTGGACGAGGCTGAACGCGGAGTACATGTCCCACTCCTCGACCGGCGTGTCGCGTAGGTCGAGGATCGGCTTGTTGGCAAAGCCAATACGCACATGCGGACCGAACAGATCGAAGGTGTTGCGATTGGTGATCGACTTCGCCCCGATCGTGTTCCGATGCAGGAAGCCGAGGTGATAGCCGTCGAGGTACCCGTCGGCAGTCGCCTTCCAAGTGCCGCTCGGCAGTTTGGTCTCGACGTCGTAGCGGTGCATCTTGTCGAGCTGCAGCATCTCCAGTGCCGACGCCATGTCGCCGAGCCACTCGTCGACGTCGAACGTCGCGCCGACCGTCAACACCGCGAACACGGCCCCTGCCCGCTCGGCGGTGGGGTACTCGATCAGTCCTTGGACCTCTAGCCCGTCGAACGCTTCACGACCGGGGATCCCGACCAGCTTGCCCGTCGTGTCGTACACCCACGAGTGGTACGGACAGGTGAGCCTCCGCCCACACCCGAACGGGTCGGTGGCGACCGCCGAGCCACGATGGCGGCAGGCGTTGAGGAACGTGCGCGCCTGCCCGTCGTCGCCGCGGATGACGAGGAGCGGACGGTCGGCGATGTCGAGCGTGGTGTAGTCACCCGGGTTCGGAATGTCGCACGTCAGCGCGACCATCAGCGGGCTACGCCGAAACGCCGCCTCGACCTCCCGTTCGAACAGCGCCGGATCGAGATACTCGGCCACCGGCACGCGCATCATGTCGTCGGCGTAGTCACCGCGGTCGTTGTCGACGTTGGCCAGAACGCGCTTGCCCAACTCACTGAGCGGCATCGCCACCATCGGACCCTCCTTCCTCGTTTCCTGATCAGAACTGTAGTCGATCTGTAGAAACCGGACCATCGCCAACCATCAGCGCT
>DATBKA010000319.1:0-1722 GCA_036556105.1 Ilumatobacteraceae bacterium
TCCGGCGTCACCCAGTACATCATCGACGTCTTCGCCTACGTCGCCTGAGCCGCTCGCGGTCGCCAGCACCGTCCAGGCCAGCCACAACATCGCCATGGCGTTGAGCGCCAGCAACAGCCACGGCCTGAGCGGTGGCTGCCAGTGCGCGTGCTGGAGCGTCAGTGAGCCGTCCACGCCGACCATGTAGCGGCGCAGTGTCCACCACAACGTGGCGACCTCGGCGACAGCCGCGGCGATCACCAGGCCGCGCATGATGGCGAGTCGAGGCCGGCCGTAGCGCGCCGCGTAGATGACTCCACCGATGTCGAAGGGGATCGAGTATCGACCTTGCCAGACCTGGCCGATGCTGCGATGCACGACCGCCTCGACGAGTGTCGGCAGCACCAGCGCCGCACCCAACCAGCACGCGTGCCAGTACCGGTGCCACGAAGAGCCGCGACGCACGACGTGCCACACCGCGTAGCCCAACACCGCGACCCAGATCACCTGAGCGAGGAGAGGCGCCAAGAACTCGTTCCAGCCGAGCGCGCCGACTGCCTGATGCACGGTCGTGGGGATGTCGGACAGCGAGTTGCGTAGGACCGATGACAGCGGCTGCGTGTCGGCGGTGCGCTGATCGTTGAGGGCGGCGTCGGCCCACCACGTCCACGCCAGCCAGCCGACAGCTGCGATCGCGAAGGGGAGTGCGAGCCGGGTGATGGATCGCACACCCGGCCGCACCGTCGGCCGCGGCAGCGACGGGGCGACCACCAACGCGACCAGTGCGACATCGATCAGAGCCGTCGGGCGGATCAACAAGCACACGGCGAGCGGCACGGTGACCCGTTCGATCGGTGGTGGAAGGCCGGCGGTTTGAAACCGTTCGACCGCCTCCACGAGAGCGAGCGCGATGAGGGCGATCTCGATCCCGCTCGTGCCGACGACGCCGAACAGGAACCACGCCGACGGTGTCAGACCGACGAGCAACCACGCGCTCGTGCCCGACCGGCGGCCGCGGGCGATCGCCGCGCCGAGGAGCAACGCGCCCAACAGCACGGCGGCCATGCGGTGGCCGAGGACCGTGCGACCCGACGACAGGGCGCGGGCGATCGCGCCGACGATGACGTAGTACCACGGCGGGGCGCTCCCCGCCGACGTGGCGACGTCGCGCAGCCCCGGCTCGTCCGCGACCACGGCGCACTCGGCCGTCACCGTCCCGGAGTGCCGGAAGCAGGCCGGGTCACCGGACGCCAGCGGCGCGGCAACCCTGACGGCGCGATACCCGGGCTCGAAATCGTCGACCGGTTGGCCGATGAGATCGCCTCGAGCAGCAGCCGCAGCTCTGATCACGTGCGCCGGCTCGTCGGGCCCGCCATAGCGAGCCACGGCGAACGCCCACGTGCAGCCGAGGATCACCAAGGCCGCCCCCACCGACGTCGTCGTCAGCCAGTCGCGGCGCGGCGTGCCGCTCATCCGTTGTCCCACCCCGAGCGAGTCGTTCTCGTTAGTCTCGGGGTCGTGGCCGAGAGCATGCAATCGAGACGTCGCTCTCGCCTGATCCGGATCGGGGCAACCGTCGCCGTGTTGGTCGCCGCAGGGCTGGTGGCGTGGGGATTCTCCCGCGGAGGCGACGACGAGCGCGGCCCCGACACCAGCACTCCGCCCACGATCGGCGTGATCCAGCAGCCGGCGTCGGTGAACTCGGCGGTCGCCACCTCGATCGCCTCGCCGGTCTCGGCACCG
>DATBKA010000320.1:0-2167 GCA_036556105.1 Ilumatobacteraceae bacterium
TGTCGTGCTCATCGCGGTGGCGGTCGCGGGACTACTCGGTCAGTACTGAGCGCGCACAGAACTGCCGATCTCGCGCACATCGCTGATACGCGAATCGCGCCAGAACGCGCGCACAGAACACCCATCGGAGCGTGGGATGCGACGGGGGGTGGCTGCCGGCGACCGCCGGCAGGACCACCCACCTGTCACGTCACACCACCCCGCCCGGGCGCACGCTCGCTATCGCTTCAGGTTCACCAGGTCTTGCAGCACCTCGTCGGATGCGGTGATGACCCGCGAGTTCGCCTGGAAGCCGCGCTGGGCGACGATCAGGTTCGTGAACTCGGCGGCGAGGTCGACGTTGCTCATCTCGAGTGCGCCGCCCGCCATCGTGCCGCGGCCGCCCTGACCGGCGAGGCCGATCTGCGGCTCACCGGAGTTGACGGTCGAGTGGTACAGCGAGTTGCCCATCTTCTCGAGGCCGGTCGGGTTGGCGAACGACGCCAGCGCGACCTTGCCGAGCGCCTGGCTCCGGCCGTTCGAGAACACGCCGGTGATGAGTCCCTCCTGCGAGACGCTGAACCCGACGACGCTGCCGACGGCAGAACCGTCCTGCGACAGCGCGGCAACGCTGTTGAGCTGCGCGGCGCTGGTGAGACGGTCGGGTGAGCTCGTGCCACCGAAGTCGAGGGTGATGCCACCCGCACTCCACGAGCCGGCGGTGCCGGGGATCGCGTCGAGCTGGGCCTGGGCCACCGTCACGTTCGGCGTCGTCAGCGAACCCGTGAGGTCGAAGCTGACGGCGGTCGGGCCCGACAACTGGGTGCCGGCGGCGTCGTACGTGCGCACCTCCCAGTTCACGGCGCCGGGCGTGTCGGCGAGCTTGCGGAACTCCGCCCGCAACGGGATCGCGGATCCCAGGCTGTTGTAGACGTTGATCGACACGTTCACGTTGGTGCCGACGGTCGTGTCCGACGGAATGTTGCCGCCGACGCGCATCGCCGTCGTCGTGACGGCCTGCAACGTCTGACCGACCGGAATCGTGAGTCTGCCGATCGTCGTGTTCGTGTCGATGTTGCCGTTGATGTCGGCCTGCCATCCCTGCACGAACCCGCCCTCGGCGGTCACCAACCGGCCCATCGCGTCGAGCGAGAAGCTGCCGTTGCGGGTGAACGCCTGCACGCCGCCCTGATCGATCACGAACAGACCGTCGCCCTGGATCGCGAAGTCGGTCGACCGCCCCGTGAGCTGGGTCGCACCCTGCGCGAAGTTGATCGTGACGCCGGTGAGCCGCACGCCGAGACCCACCTGGGCGGGGTTTGTCCCACCCTGGCTGGCCAACGCTTGACCCGCACCGCGCAACGTCTGGCTGAGCACGTCCTCGAAGAGCACGTTGCTCGTCTTGTAACCGGTCGTGTTGACGTTGGCGATGTTGTTCCCGACGACATCCATGAATGCCTGGTGCGAGCGCAATCCGGAAACTGCGCTGAACATCGAACGGAGCATGGGTTTGCCTTTCTGTTTTCGATCGAATCGATGGTGGGTTGTCAGCCGGTGGCGTTCACTTGGGTGACCGACGACACCGGCACGTCGTCACCGTCGATCTGTACGTGGGCACCGTCGGCGTTGATGCGGATGCCCGTGACGATGCCCGTGCGGGTCTGACCGTCACTGCCGTTCTGCTCGCGCACGGCTACCTCGGCGATCCCGTCACCGAGGTGGAGTCGGTGGGCATCGGTGGAGTCGCCGAGCTGCAGGGTGATGCCCGCCGCCGGCCACGTGCCGATGGTGCCGGCGATGCCGTCGAGCGCCGAGGCGGCGATCGAGAGGTCGCCGCTCGTGCGTTCGCCCACGGCGTCGAAGGAGATGGCCATCGGGCCGCCGACCGGTGTCGTGCCACTCGACACGCGGACGTCCCAGCCCGTCGCGGTGCGCGTGAATTCGAGCTGCAGCGGTACGACCTTGCCGTTCTCCGTGTAGACCGACGTCGCGGTCTTCACGCGCGTGCCCACGGTCGCGTGCTCCGGGAGACGTCCGCCGACCTTCACGACGGTCGTCGCCTCCGGCGGTTGCGTCCCTTGGAGCGCATACGTCACCGACTTGCCGACCATGGAGCTCGCGGCGAGCACCTGGTTCGCCGTGCGCATGCTCTCCTGTTCCTTCGCGATCTGGTTGAGCTTCTCGACCA
>DATBKA010000321.1:0-2649 GCA_036556105.1 Ilumatobacteraceae bacterium
CGCTTCCCTCGCCGCGCCCCGTCATAGCCGCCCTCAACCTGTTGCTTCGGCCCAGTTGCTGCCCCAGGCGACGTTGACTTCGAGGGGCACGTCGAGCTCGGCCGCGTGGCGCATGATGTCGATGACGAGTGGGCCGACCGAATCACGCTCCACCTCGGGAACCTCGATCAAGACCTCGTCGTGAACCTGCAGGATCAGCCGGCTGCTGACATGCGCCGCGGCGAGTGCCTGATTGATGCGCACCAGGGCGACCTTGAAGATGTCGGCCGCCAAGCCTTGGATCCCGGCGTTCATCGCTTGCCGCTCCCCCGCCTGACGGATACGGAAGTTCGGGTTGGACAGCTCAGGAATCGGCCGGCGCCGCCCGAACAGCGTCTCCGTGTAGCCGCGCATGCGCGCCTCGATCACGGTGCGGTCCATGTACGCCTTCACGTTCGGGAACGCGGCGAAGTAGGCGTCGAGGATCACCGCTGCGTCGGCCGTGGGGATGCCCAGGCGCTGACCGAGACCGTACGACTCCATGCCATAGGCCAGGCCGTAGCTGACCATCTTCGCCTTCGATCGCTGTTCGATGGTGACCGCCTTCGGCTCGACGCCGAACACTCGCGCCGCCGTGGCGTTGTGGATGTCGACACCCGCCGTGAACGCCTCGATCAGCCCCGGATCGGCGGCCAGATGAGCGATGCAGCGCAGTTCGATCTGGTTGTAGTCGGCGACCATCAGCACATGCCCTGGCGCAGGGATGAACACTCGCCGGAACTGCCGGCCCTCGTCGCTGCGGACCGGGATGTTGTGCAGGTTCGGACGGTCGCTGCTGAGCCGACCGGTTCGTGCCACGGTTTGATTGAACGTGGCGTGGATACGTCCGTCGGGCGCAACTTCGGAGAGCAGCCCGATGCCGTAGGTGCTGCGCAGCTTCTCGACCTCGCGGTACTGCAACAGCGGATCGATGAACTCCGGCCACTCGTCGCGCAGCTTCTCGAGCGTCGCCGCATCAGTGGAGAACCCGGTCTTCGTGCGCTTCTGCGGAGCCAACTTCTTCTCCGTGTAGAGGAGCTCGCGCAACTGCACCGGCGAGTTGAAGTTGAACGGGCGGCCGACGACACGCTGCAACTCGGCAGCCAGCCGCTCGCACTCCGCGGTCATCCGCTCGTTCAAGCGACGCAACTCGACGATGTCGACGGCGATGCCCACGTGCTCCATCTCGGCAAGCACGACGACCAACGGGTTCTCGATCGTGGCGTAGAGCTCGGCCATGCCTTGCTTCTCGAGGGCTGACTGCAACGCCGTCGACAAGTGGGCAACCGCCAAGGCGCCACGCGCCGTGTCGCGACGCTCGTCGCTGCCCTCGTCGCTGAAGTCGAGCTGGCCGGCTGACGCAGCGTCGGTGGCCGGCAGTTGGAACGGCGTGTAACGAAGCAGCAGGTCACCGAGCGCGTAGCGAACATCGGCCGGATCGATCAGATAGGCGGCAATGGCGACGTCGAGCTGCAGCCCGCTGATCGCCACGCCGTGCTCCAGCGCCCAACGCATCAGTGCCTTGGCGTTGTGCCCGCGTAAGGCGGGGTGACCAGCGACGGCACCGAGCACGGCAGGATCGGCAACCACGTCGGCGGGTATCCAACCCACCTCGCACCCTTGCAAGTCGGTGACGAAGGCCAACCCGACCAGATCGCTGCGCCCCGGTTCGCCGGCCCAGGCGACGTGGACATCGAGATGGTCGACGGCGCCGATCGCTGCCACCGCAGTGGCGGGATCGGCGAGCTCGGTGATCTCCGCCTCGAGCACCTGAGCCTCTGTCGCCTGCACCGGCACACCCTTGGTGCCGAGAGCCTCGAACAGGCGGTCGTACAGCGCGCGGAACTCCAAGAAGTCGAACAGCTTGCGGACCTCGGCGGCATCCGGCTCGATCGTCAGCTTCTCGAAGTCGCACTCGATCGGAGCGTTGCGGCGCAGGACCATCAACATCGCGTTGCTGCGCACACGCTGCTCATGCTCGACGAGCGATGCGCGGAGCTTGGGCGTCTGGGCGTCGACGTTGGCAAAGATCCCGTCCAGCCCGCCGTAGGTGTTGATCAACTTGGCCGCTGTCTTCTCGCCGACTCCTGGCACACCTTCGAGGTTGTCACTGGGGTCGCCACGCAACGCCGCATACTCGGGGTACTGCGCCGGGGTGACGCCGGTCTTCTCCTTGATACCTGCTTCGTCGTACAGCGCGTAGTCGCTGACGCCACGCTTGTTGTAGAGCACCTTCACCGCCGGGTCCTCGACGAGCTGATAGGTGTCACGATCCCCGGTCACGATGATCACCTCGTGACCCTCCGCCTTGGCGAGCTCGGCGACGGTGGCCAGGATGTCGTCGGCCTCCCACCCGGCGAGATCGACGACGTGGACGTGCAGCGCGGCCAGCACCTCGCGCACCAGGCCCATCTGCTGGCGGAGGATGTCGGGAGCCGCCTCGCGCTGGGCTTTGTACTCCGTGTTGGCTTCGTGGCGGAAGGTCGGCTCGGGCCGATCGAAGGCGACCATGACGCCGTCAGGCTGCTGCTCTTTCAACAGGTAGGTGAACATCGACGTGAATCCGAACACCGCGTTGGTGACCTGCCCCGAGGCCGTGGCCATGTCGGTGGGCAACGCGTAGAAGGCGCG
>DATBKA010000322.1:0-4483 GCA_036556105.1 Ilumatobacteraceae bacterium
GAGACGTCCTGCGGCCAGCAGACCTTCAACGTCTTCGGCCTGGATCCAGTCGATCTCCACCTTGGCACCATGATGGAAGCCGGCGTGCTTCAAGCTCTCGACAACCGACAGGTATGCGTCGGGGAGGCTGATGTACTTGCCGATCAAGCCGATCTTCACCGGCGTGCTCGCCGCTTCGATCATCGACACCACTTGCTGCCACGGTGCCAGATCAACCGGCCCTTCGAGGCGCAACACGTCGCACACGACCTCGTCGAACCCTTCGTCGTGCAAGATCAGCGGCAACTCGTAGATGTTCTTGGCGTCGGCAGCGTTGACCACCGCCCGCTCGTCGACGTCGCAGAGGTTGGAGATCTTGCGCTTGAGGTTGTCGCTGAGCGGCTCCTCGCTGCGACAGACGATCACGTCGGGTTGGATGCCACGGCTGCGCAGCTCGGTCACCGAGTGCTGTGTGGGCTTGGTCTTCTGCTCCCCCGACGGCCCGATGAACGGCACCAGCGTGACGTGCACGTAGCACACGTTGTCCCGTCCGGCTTCCTTGCGGAACTGGCGAATCGCCTCGAGGAACGGGAGGATCTCGATGTCGCCGACCGTGCCCCCGACTTCAGTGATGACCACATCCACGTCGTCGGTGGACAGGCGGTGGATGCGCCGCTTGATCTCGTCGGTGATGTGCGGGATGACCTGCACGGTCTTGCCGAGGTAGTCGCCACGGCGCTCCGCGGCGAGCACCGCTTGGTAGATCGAACCGGTCGTGGCGTTCGAGTCGCGGGTCAACGGCTCGTCGATGAACCGTTCGTAGTGGCCGAGGTCGAGGTCGGTCTCGCCGCCGTCGTCAGTGACGAACACTTCGCCGTGCTCGAACGGGTTCATCGTGCCGGGATCGACGTTGATGTACGGGTCGAGCTTCTGCATCGTGACGCGCAGACCGCGCAACTTCAGCAAGCGCCCCAGTGAGGAGGCCGTCAGGCCCTTCCCGAGGGAGCTGGCAACGCCTCCAGTCACGAAGATGTGCTTCGGCATTGGGGAAGAACCTCCGTCTCAGTCGAACTGACAACGGGATAGCAGCATACCGCGCGGGGTGCGCGTCGCGCGGATCCCGTCAACGAGAAATCCAGAACCTCGCCCGTGTGCCTCAATGCGGCAGATAGCGCTCTCGGAAGGCAACCGTCGTCGCCGACGGCAACGCGTCGACGGCGAGCAGACCCTCGATCGTGGCGGAGGCGAACGTCGAGGGCTCGACGAGCAACGACGCGTATTCGGCGCACGCGTTGGCGAAGTCGGAGTTGCCGGCCGGGTGGACGACGACGTGCCGGCCCCACGTCCAGCGATCATCGGGGTTCTGCAGCATCGAGTGCACGAGGACGTGGGCCAGCCAGATGTGGATGAGGTGAGTGCCGTTCACGGCATCCATCGCCTCCGCGGCGAACGCACCCGAACGCTCGCTGACCTGCCGGTAGCGCGGTAGCCGGGCCGGTTTCGGTGGCTGACGTTTGTTGATGCCGTGGTATGCGGTGGTGACAGCGAGGATCCCACGCGTCCCGTCGGGCAGATCGAGCACGAACGCCACGTCGAAGTCGACGAGGTTGCCCAGGTATGCGGGATCGAGACGCCCTGGAGAGTGGGCGAAGCGGATCTCGCTGACGGTTCCCGGCACGTCCGGCCACCACGTGTGCAGCGCTCGGTCGGCGGAGCGGTGGTCGGCGGTGAGATCGCCGAACAGGTTGAAGCACAGCGCCGGTGACCACAACAAGTCGGCCCACAGCCGTT
This sequence comes from Ilumatobacteraceae bacterium, assembly GCA_036556105.1. Classification (GTDB taxonomy): domain Bacteria; phylum Actinomycetota; class Acidimicrobiia; order Acidimicrobiales; family Ilumatobacteraceae; genus JAENVT01. The sequence goes on from DATBKA010000322.1 coordinate 1,771, forward strand.
GATGGTCGAAGCTCTGATGGCGTTCGACGTACGACGTCCGCTCTTTCGCCGCCTCCCAGGCGCGACCGGTGAGGAAGTTGGCGCCGCGGTCGCGTCCGTAGTCGAGGGGGATGCGACTGCCAACGAGTCGCGCCGGCCCCGCGTTGGACTTCGGCACGATGGGCTGCGTCCCGATCGGGTGCCCGTGCGCCTCCCGCCACTGCGCCTGGTGGTAGCGAAGCCGGCGCCGGAACTCGGTCAGCGCCGGTTGTCGCGGCACGTGGTCTTCGTTGTCCCAACAGTGGGCGGCGCGCAGTTCCTGTTCGGTGAGCGGGCCGGACACGACGACATCGTACGGTCGATCGTCGGCTGCCGTTGGGCTGAGCGAGAGGCCGGGCAGCTCACACGTTCGCCGTCTGTCCACTTTCGTGTGAACATCTGCGGCGATGGGTAGTCCCAGCGCCGTGAGCTCCTCCGCTTCGAGCGAGGCGGTCGCGCCGCGCCGCCGTGACTACGCCGTCGTGCTGTCGGTGCGCGGCTTCGTCTTCTTGGCCTTCTGTGTCGTCGCCACACTCGTGGCGGTGCTGCTGGTCAGGCGAGCGGCGCAGGTGTTCGTCCTCCTCGGCGCGGCCACCACGGCGGCCGTGATCGCCGCTCCCATCGTCCGCGCCATGGCGAGGAAGATGCCGCGAGGCGCGGCGATCGTGATCCTCACGCTCGTCGGCATCCTCGGCACAGTCGCCGTGCTCGGCACGATCGCATGGGATCTCAACCGTCAGGCGAGCCACCTCTCCAACTCGCTGCACAAGGCCATCGCCGATCTCCCCGAAGACAGCAATGCCGCCGAGGTCGCCGCCGATCTGAAGCTGGACGACCGCATCGATCGCGTCTTCGGTCAGGCGGCAACCCGGCTCGTCGTCGGCGAGACCGATCCTGTTGCAGTCGCCGGACAGGTCGGCAAAGTCGTCGTGGTCGCCATCCTCGGCGCGTTCATCGTGGCCGGCGGCTGGCGGATCATCGATCTCCTGCTGCAGCTGGCGCGACGAACGTCGATCCGCGAAGAGTTGCACCGCGCGGTTGCCCACTCGACGTCGCTGGCGGGCAGCTACCTGCGGCGAACGATTGCAGTGAGCGTCCTCCACGGCGTGGCTGCCGGGCTGATCGCCTTGGCGCTGGGTCTCGACGGCGTGATCTCGATCGGCGCGTGGGTCACGACGGTCGCGACGGTGCCGATCCTCGGTGGGGCGCTGGCGTGGCTTCCGATCGTTGCGATCGCGACGGTCAACGACGTGCCGTTCGCTGTGTCGATCATGATCGCGGTCGCGTGCATCGTCGCCGACCGGGTGGCGCGGGCGCGCTGGGTGCATCGCGCCCTCCCGGTCGGACCGCTGATCGCAATGATCGGGATCGGCTTCGGTGTCACCCTCGTCGGTGTGTCGGGAGCGCTGCTCGGCTTGTTCGTCGTGGCGCTGATCACCGCGTTGGCGAGCTATGACGGCCACATTCGCGCCGCGGTCACCGACCTCGTCGAGGATCGCGGGGAGCGAGCCCTTCCCACGGCGACCGACGAGCCGGCGATCGAGGAGCCCGTGCTCGCCGAACCACGGGACGACGAGACCTACATCCGCCTGCGCCTCTCGGGGCGAACGGCTGCGACGGCGGCGCTGACGATCGTCCTCGCCGTCGCCGTGTTCGACATCGCCCGCTCCATGCAATCGCTGCTCGTCTGGTTCACCGTCGGTGGCTTCGTGGCAATCGGTCTCGATCGGCCGATCGCGGCGATGCACCGTTCGTGGAAGCTGCCGCGCGCCCTCGGAACCGCCCTCGTGCTCGGTCTCTTTGCCGGGATCATTGCTGTGGTCGTCGTGCTCGGTGGCCCGTCGATCACCAATACCGCAGCCACCGTCACCAGCGATGCTCCCGACGCGGTTCGCTCGATGGAGTCGCTGCCGATCATCGGCGGAGTTCTCGAGCGCAACGGAGCGCCCGAGAAGGTGGAGGAGTTCATCAGCTCGTTGCCGGATCGGCTGCGCGACTCGGATGCCGTCGAGCGAATCGTTGCCGCCGCCGGCGATTGGGTGGCCGGCGCGTTCTGGACGATCACGTTCCTGCTGGCGATCTTGTGGGACGGCCCGCGACTCGTGGCAGCAGTTCGCGATCGCGTGCCACCGTCGAAGCGAGCACGAGTCACTCGCCTCGGTCAGTCGGCGTACATGGCGCTGTCGAACGTCGTCGCCGCTGCTGCGTTCGTTGCCGCGCTGAACGGCACGGTCGTGATGTTGCTGGCGCTCGCCCTGGGCATCCCCCTCGCACCGATCCTCGGCCTGTGGGCCGCGGCGTGGAACTTCATCCCCCAGATCGGCGGCTTCGTCGGCGCCCTACCTCTGGTGGCGCTCGGTTTCGGCCAGGGCCCGTGGCAAGGGGTCATTGCCCTCGTGGTCTTCGTCACCTACCAGACGTTCGAGAACCACGTGATCCAGCCGATGATCGGCAGCCGTGTCGTCAACGTCCCCCCACTCGTGTTGTTGATGGGAGTGCTGTTCGGTGGCGCGCTCGCCGGCTTCGTCGGCGCGCTGATGGCGGGCCCGGTGCTCGGTGTGGCCAAGGTGGCGATCAGCGAGATCCGCGGCGGCGAGGGCCGGCTCGAGGATCGAACTGCCGAGACCGTGTCTCTTCCGGCGTCACCGACTTCGCGCTGATCTCATCGAAGCACTGGCATTCCGGGCAGGTCGAC
>DATBKA010000323.1:0-5523 GCA_036556105.1 Ilumatobacteraceae bacterium
ACTTCAGCCGCTTCTACCGGTTGCGCGCCGGCGAGTCGTACCCGCCGCGTGCCGGGCCGATCGGGGGCGACCTCGGGTACCTCAAATACGGCGTGTTCGTCGGCGACAACCGCACGTTTTCGGTCACGTTCGCAACTCCGACGGACGACACCGAGCTGCGCGCCGTCCTGCTGCAACCGGAGATGTTCGAGCGCTGTGGCCGGCAGCTTGTCGCTACCGCCCCGTGGCTCGACGGACGCGCCGAGCCGATCACCGCTGGCGTGCACGCGATGGGAGGCCTCATCAATCGGTGGCGACCGCACGTCGTCGACGGCGAGCCGATCGCGACCGGCTGCGTCCCGATCGGCGATGCCGTCCTGTGCACGAACCCGTTGTACGGCCGCGGCTGTGCGACGGCGTTCTGGAGCGCGCACCTGATGGTCGAGGCGATCGACGCCCACCCCGACGATCCGCGGCAGCTGCTCCTTGACTACCACGCCGCGCTACGCGCTCAGATCTACCCGTGGTATCGCGCCAGCACGGAGGCCGACGCGGAGGCGCGCCGGGTCGCCGCCGCGCTGCTCGCCGGTCAGGATCCCGATAGCGCGGTCGCCGACGAGCGGGCGTTGCTGCGCGCCGTCTTCCGCGACGGCCTTCTTCCCGCGCTGCGCCGGGACCAGGTCGTGTTGCGTGCCTTCTTCCGCAGCCTCAACTTGCTCGATCCGCCCGACGCGATGATCAAGAACCCCGATGTCGCCGCCCGGGTGCTGGCCGTGTGGCAGGACCGCGACAACCGCCCGCCCGAACCGGCGCTCGGCCCGAAGACCAGAGCGGATCTGCTGCAGTCAATCGTCGTCTGACACGTCGACGGCATCGGAGATGCTGTTGAGCACGTCACGCAGCTCTGCCGAGCCGGGCAGTCCCTCGAACGCCGTGTCTTCGAACCGCGAGTCGTCGAGCATCAACCACACGACGACGCCGAGCACCGCGCCGATCAGCGGGAAGACGATGAACGCCCACAGCTGCTGCATCGCCTCCGTGTGCCCGTCGGCGAAGATCGCCGTGCCGAGGCTGCGCGCCGGGTTGACCGAGGTGTTGTCGACGGGGATCGAGATCATGTGGATCAAGGCGAGGGTGATGCCGGCGACGACTCCGCCGAACCCCGGAGCGAACTTCTTGGTCGTCGTGAACAGCACGACCATCACCAGCAGGCCGGTGAGCAATACCTCGACGATGATCGCCGAGCCGAGCCCGTAGTACTTGCCGGACCACAGGTTGGCGGCGAACTGGCCACGTTTGAAGCCGTCCCGACCGCTGGCGATCCCGAAGATGATCGCTGCGCCGCCGACCGCACCAATGACTTGCCCGATCCACGCGTAGACGGCGTGCATCGTGGTGACCTTGCGCGTCAGCAGCATCCCGAGCGTGACCGCTGGGTTGATGTGACAGCCCGAGATGGGACCGATGACGTACGCCATGATCAGCAACGAAAAGCCGAAGCCGAGGGCGATGATCAGCATCCTGATCAGACCCGCCCCAGTCGTCGCGTCGCCTTCGCCGAGGAGGCCCAGCGAAGGAAGCAGGATTGCGACTCCGGGCCCACCGAGCATGAGGACGAGCGTGCCCACCAACTCGGCGGCGAGGATGCGGCCGTTGTTGCTTGGTTCCATGCGCGAACCATATTCGCTTCGGCATCACCGATTGATCGATCCTCCAGGTACCTTCCAGGCATGGCGCGTCGCCGAAGTGAGTCGTTGCTCGTCACGGTGTATGAAGATGGCGCGACGCGCCGGCGTCCCGACGATCTGATCGTCGAGGAGCCGATGACGATTCAGCTCGATGGCAACGTCGTCAGCACCACGATGCGCACGCCCGGCAACGACTACGAACTGGCCGCCGGGTTCTGCTTTACCGACGGCCTGCTCGCCGGGGTGCCCGTGACCGGGGTGCGCTATTGCGCCGACGGCCTGGCGGGAGACAGCGAGTTCAACGTCGTCACCGTCGAGACCGGCGGCCGCGCCCCGATTCCGACTCCGCGCCTCGGCACCACGACGAGCAGCTGCGGGTTGTGCGGCAGCGACACGATCGACGCCTTGTGCGATCGTCTCGAGCCGCTTCCTGCGACGCCGCCCGTCGATCCGAAGATCATCGGGCGAGTGCCGTCCGCCGTGCTGAACGGCCAAGGCCTGTTCTCCACCACTGGCGCCGTTCACGCCGCTGCCGCGTTCACGCCCGCTGGCGACGTGCTGATCACTCGTGAAGACGTCGGCCGGCACAATGCAGTCGACAAGGTGGTGGGGCGCATGCTGCTCGACGGTCAGTTGCCGGCCACCGGGCTCGGGCTGTTCGTCAGCGGCCGCGCCAGCTTCGAGCTCGTGCAGAAGGCGTGGGCTGCTGGGTTCGGCACGTTGATCGCCGTCAGTGCGCCGACCGCCCTTGCGGTGCAGACGGCACGGCGCGCCGGACTGGTCCTGGCCGGCTTTGTGCGCGGCGAGCGACTCAACGTCTATGCGCCCGAGCGGGTCGAGTTCTAGCCTGATCGCATGAAGAGCGAACCCCTCTCGCCGTCGGCGGGCGTCGGCGTGCTGCACCTGTTCTGCAAGCCGACCCCGATGTTCGACCCGGAGGCCGTGGTCGCCGCTGTCAAGGCGGCCGAAGGGTCAGGCTGCCAGGTCGTCACCGTGGCGATCCTCGGCCACAAGTGCGACATGGCGATCATGGCCGTGCACGAGAACCTCAGAGAGCTGCGCGCCCTGCAGACCGCGGTGCAGCACGCCGGTCTCGACGTCGTCGACTCCTACGTCAGCATCTCCGAGGTCAGCGAGTATGCGGCGCAGATGCCCGAGGAGATGAAGCGGCCGCGCCTGTACCCGACGATCCCGCCGAACCACGTCGACTACGCCATGCCGGCATGGTGCTTCTACCCGATGAGCAAGCGCCGCGACGGCGACGCCAACTGGTTCACCCTGCCCTACGAGAAGCGCAGTGAGCTGATGCACGAGCACGGTGCCAGCGGGCGCAAGTTCGCCGGCCGCGTCGCCCAGTACATCACCGGCTCGACCGGCCTCGACGACTACGAGTGGGGCGTGACCCTGTTCGCAGTCCATCCCGACGATCTGAAAGACGTCGTATACACGATGCGCTTCGACGAAGCGTCGGCCGTGTACGCCCAGTTCGGTCCGTTCTACACGGGCATGGTCACGCCGGTCGAGGAGCTCGTCGCCAGCCTCTGATCCGAGTGTTTGGAGGTGGAGGGGGTGCCTTGAAACACTCGGTCGGTCAGGCGCGCACCGTGACGAAGCCGCCCGGAATCGGGACGTCGCGTCCGGTCTCGTCGAATCCGAACAGCTCGAACGTCGCTCCCGCCAGATCACCGTCGTTGCTCATCGCCACCTGGCCGCTCTCGCCGTCGTAGTTGACGTTGCTGCCCGCCTCGATGCCGGTTCGGCAGCCGACGAACGTGCTGCACGGCGTCCCACTGTCGCTGATCGTCGGGATCAGCGACGCAATGGCGTCGGGGTCCGTGGAGTTCGCGGCCAACGCGGCCAAGGTGATCAGGTTGACGCAGTCGTAGGCGTTTCCGGCGAACGGACTGGAGTTGTCGGCGCCACCACCCAGCTGTGCAACGAACTGCCGGTCGGAGCTGAACGCCACCGGTGACACGCCGGTGACCCGCGAGGCGAGCGTGCCGCCGAATGGTTGAGCGGAGGTTGTCGGCCGGCGCATCGCATCGTTGACGATGTACACGGGCCGAGCGGCGCGCGACGCGTTGTCGATCGCGTCGAGCATGACCGGGCCCGAGGTGGCGTCACCGATCACCACCACGACACTTGCTCCCGATGCCGCGATCTGACTGGCCGCGTTGGCGATCGACTGGTTGTTGGGCGAATACGGGATCGCCGCACTTTGGCTGATCTCGTTGGCGCGCAACGCGTCGGAGACCGACGCCGAGAAGCGCTGCCCGTAGTCGTCGTCGATGTAGGTGATGGCCGCCTGGCTGACGCCGGTGCGGTCGACGGCCTGGGCGATCGCCAGTGCTTGTAACGAGTCGGAGGGGATGGTGCGGAAGAACAGGTTCTGATCGGGGAAGTCGTCGAGAAGGCTTGCCGACGCAGTGGGCGAGCACGACAGGACGCCGGCCTTGACGATCTCGTCGAGGCCGGAGAGGGCGTTGATCGACGAGGCCGGCCCGACGATCGCGTCGACGCCGGCGTCGAGCAAGGTGGTGATGGCAGGGTCGACGCCGGCTCCCGACACCCCTTCGTCGGCTGGCACGAGCTCCACGTTCTGCCCGCCGAAGCCGCCACCGGCGTTGATCTTGCTGACGGCCAGCCGCACTCCGCTGCTGATTGCCTCGCCGATGTCGGCGTTGGCGCTGCCCTGCGGGATCAGCACTCCGATGCGCAAGACGTTGTCGTCAGGACGGGTGACTTGGGTCGTGGTGGTGGGCAGCGTGGATGGTGGACTGGAGGCGTCCGAGCTACATCCGACCAGCGCCGCCACCAGCCCGATCACCGTGACGACAGCGATCCAGGGCGATGGTCGGCGCATGGCCGGATTGTAGGGGGGACAATGACGTGGGTGGCGTGGCTGGGAGAAAGTCGGTGGGGCCACCGAGCGGGCCGCAGAGCCGACCCGGTGACCCCTGCCGATTGAGGCCACTGCGGCCCCTCGTCAGTTGCCCGTCACCACAACTCACACTGTTGGGACGTCGTCAAGATGTCCGTGATGACGCCGCCCGCCGAAATTTCCACGATTAGCCTGAGAGCCGCCGCCGAGCCGGGTCTGTGCCCGCAGCTGCAGGGGGGATCACTACGTGACCGAGGTTGTCAATCGGCACAAGATGAGCGATGCCGAACTGATCGCCGCTTCGCGAGCCGGTGACACCGACGCCTACGCCGAGTTGTACCGGCGTCATCAACCGGCTGCACGTGCTGCGGCGCGCGCCTTGTGTGGCAACCGTGCCGACGCCGACGACGTCGTCGCCGACGCGTTCGTCAGTGTCCTGCGCATCCTGCAGAACGGCAACGGCCCCGAGCTCGCCTTCCGCCCCTACCTCCTGGTGGCAGTGCGGAACCGCTTCTACGACCGCGCTCGCCAGCGCGTCGAGGATCCGACCGACGAGCCGACCGAGGAGCTCGATCTGGCGTTGTTCGACCGCTCGACATCTGAGGAAGACCGGATGCTCGCCGCTGCCGCGTTCGCCACCTTGCCGGAGCGATGGCAGCTCGTGCTATGGCACACCGAGGTCGAAGGGCGGGCCCCGAAGGAGGTCGCCCCGCTGATCGGTCTGGCGCCGAATGCCGTTGCCGCACTGGCGTACCGGGCGCGCGAGGGGTTGCGCCAGGCGTACCTGCAGGCCCACCTGCAGACGCCGCACGAGGCGGGCTGCGCGGAGTGCGTCCCGAGCCTGGCGGCGTACGTCCGCAACGGGCTCTCCGATCGCGATCGGCGAGCTGTCGACGAGCACTTGCTCACGTGCGAGGTGTGCCGCGAACTGGTTGCCGAACTGCAGGACACCAACGGGATGTTGCGCACCGCGCT
>DATBKA010000324.1:0-5959 GCA_036556105.1 Ilumatobacteraceae bacterium
ATGCAGCCGTCGACCTTCCCGCCGGCAGCGCAGACGCGTTGCACGAGGCCGTTGCCTATGTCGGCGGGATGACCGACAGGTTTGCGTGCCGTCAGGCCGTTGCCCTGTTGGGCTGGGACGAGTCGCGCCTGCCGCAGGGCATCGACACGCACCTCTGACCGCGACGAGCGGGGCAGCTCGCGGCTGCCGCCCGATCTACCATGCGCCGATGGCACGCATCGTGATCCGCGGCGGAGAGGTGTTCGACAGCAGCGGTGGCTGGGCGTCGGGTGCCGACGTCGTCGTCGAAGGAGATCGGATCGTCGGAGTCGGTTCCGGGCTCGACGGGGACGAGGCGATCGATGCCGCCGGCTGCGCGGTGTTCCCAGGATTCATCGACAGCCACGTGCACTTCATGGCCGACGGTGACCTCGACCCGATGAGCAGCGTGCGCACGCCGTTCTCGTTGAACTTCTACCTCGCCGCGGAGCGCATGCAACGCACGCTTGCCGTCGGCGTCACGACGATCCGCGAAGCGGGCGGCAGCGACCTCGGCGTCAAGCAGGCACAGGTCTCGGGCCTCGTGCCGGGGCCGCACATGCAGATCTCGATCTCGATCCTCAGCCAGACGGGCGGGCACGGGGACGACTGGCAGGTGTGTGGCGCACACATGCCCTCGATCATCGGTGGGCCACACCCCGGCAAGCCGCACAACATCGTCGACGGGCCGGAGGAGATGCGCCGCAAGGTGCGCGAGCTCGTTCGTGCCGGTGCTGATGTCATCAAGGTCTGCACCAGCGGTGGTGTGCTGTCACCGCGCGACGATCCGCGGCACGGGCACTTCCGCGACGTCGAGCTCGACGTGTTGGTGGCTGAAGCCTCAGCCGCGGGCAAGTGGGTGATGGCTCATGCCCAGGCGACGGACGGGATCAAGTCGGCCGTTCGCGCCGGGATCCGCTCCATCGAGCACGGCATCTATCTCGATGATGAAGCGATCGCAATGATGCTGGAGCGCGGCACGTATCTCGTACCGACGCTGATCGCCCCGCGTGGCGTTCTCGAGGCAGCAGACCGTGGCGTCAACGTCCCTCCGTACGCGATCGAGAAGACGAAGATGGTCATGCAGATCCACCGCGACAGCATCTCCCGCGCCATTGCCGCCGGCGTGAAGGTGGCGATGGGAACAGATTCAGGTGTGACCCCGCACGGTCAGAACCTCCGCGAGCTCGACGAGATGGTCGGTTGCGGCATGACGCCGGCGCAGGCCCTGATCGCTACCACGCGAACCGCGGCCGAGTTGCTCGGCGTGCAGGAAGATCGCGGCTCGATCGAGGTCGGCAAGCGCGCCGACATCGTGATCGCCACAGGCTCGGCGCTCGACATCACCGGTCTCACCGACCGGATCCGCACCGTCCTCCAAGACGGCAAGATCGTCGCCGACAACCCCTGACTGCACAACCGTTTGAGGACTTTCGGCCCGTATAGGGGCGCGGAGTTCACAAACGCAGCAGGGGGCGGGGCTGCGTGGGTCTCAGGCGACGGGATCGACGTCGACGATCTTGCGGCCCTGGCGGGCGCCGAACTTCACAGACCCGTCGACGAGCGAGTAGAGGGTGTCGTCGCCGCCCTTGCCGACGTTGCGGCCGGGATGGAACTTGGTGCCGCGCTGGCGCACGATGATCGTGCCAGCCGTGACCTGGGTGCCGCCGAACACCTTGACGCCGAGGCGCTGGGCGTTCGAATCGCGTCCGTTGCGGGTCGACCCGCCACCTTTGGTCTTCGACATCTCGTTCAGCCCTTCTTGATCGATGTGATCTCGACGACGTGGTACTTCTGGCGATGGCCGTAGCGGCGACGCTGGTTGGTGCGCCGCTTGTAGGTGAAGCCGTCGATCTTCGGGCCTTGCGCCCAGCCGACGACGCGGCCCGTGACCGATGCCCCTGCCAGTTGTGCCGGCGTGGCCAGCACCGTCTCGCCATCGACGAGCAGCACCGGCGTCAGCGACACTTCGCTGCCCTGCTCGGCGTCGAGCAACTCGACGTGCACCTGCTCGCCTTCGGCGACCTTGGCTTGCTTCCCACCGGATGCGATCACTGCGTACATAGCCATGCGAGCCTATCGGGCCGAGCAGCGGCTCCAACGGGCCGGAGCCAGCAGGCCGCGTTCATTCCAGCAAGGCGTGGTCGATGACGACGCCGCGACCCTCGCAGTTCGGGCACTGGTCGGCGAAGTTGACGAGCAGTCCTTCACCGATCCGCTTGCGGGTCATCTCCACTAGACCGAGATCAGAGATGTCGAAGACCTGCGTACGGGTCTTGTCGCGGGCCAGTGCGGAACGGAACGCCTCGACCACCTTGCGGCGGTTCTCCTTGATCTCCATGTCGATGAAGTCGATGACGACGATGCCGCCGATGTCGCGCAGGCGCAGTTGCTTGGCCACCTCATCGGCTGCCTCAAGGTTGTTGCGAAACACGGTCTCTTCGAGGTTCGAGGTGCCGACGTTCTTCCCGGTGTTGACGTCGATCACCGTCAGCGCCTCGGTGTGCTCGATGATCAACGAGCCACCGCTGGGCAACCACACCTTGCGATCGAGTGCCTTGTGGAGCTGCTCGTGGATGTGCTGGCGCTCGAACAGCGGTAGACCCTGAGCCCCGGGGTCGTAGTACTCGATGCGGTCGGCGAGGTCGGGGTTGAACGCTCCGACGTAGTCGCGCACGTCTTCGAACAAGCGCAGGTCGTCGATGACCACACCGCGGTACTCGGCGTTGAACTCCTCGCGAATGACCCGCACCGCCAGCTCCGGCTCGCGATACAGCAACGTCGGGCTGTTGGCCCTTTTGGCCTTGGTCTCGATGGCCGTCCACTGATCGAGCAGGCGAGTCATGTCGGCGCGCAGCTCGTGCTCGGTGGCGTTCTCCGCCGCGGTGCGGACGATGAGGCCGTGCTGTGCGGGCTTGACCCGGTCGAGGATGTTGCGCAGGCGCTTGCGGACGTCGTCGGGGAGACGCTTGGAGATGCCGTACGTCTTCGAGTTCGGGATCAGGACGACGAAGCGGCCGGGCAACGAGACCTCTTGGGTGAGCCGCGCCCCCTTGGCGCTGATCGGGTTCTTCGTGACCTGGCAAAGCACGAGCTGCTTGGGTCGCAGCATCTGCTCGATCCGCGGCTGGCCGGACTTCTCGACGATGTCTTCCGGGTCGTACTGCACGTCGCCGCGATACAGCACGGCGTTCTTGGGCGTGCCGATGTCGACGAACGCGGCCTCCATGCCCGGCAGCACGTTCTGCACCTTGCCGAGGTAGATGTTGCCGTGGATCTGGCTGACGTCGTCGGCGGGGCGGCTGACGTAGTGCTCGATCAGCGTGCGGCCTTCGAGCACCGCGACCTGGGTGAGGGACGGGCGAACCTGAACCGCCATGAGGTAGCGACCGACGGGACGACCGTTGCGCTCGCGGCCGCGCCGCTTCTCCAACGTGTCCTGATCGAGGTCTTCGGATGCGAACGTGACCGGCTTGGGCGTCTTGACCCCGCGGCGCCGCTTCTTCTTCGCCGACTCCGTGGCCTGACCATCGCCGCCGGCCTGAGCCGGCTGGGCAACACGCTCCTGCTTCGGCCGCTCTGCTCTGTTGCGATCGTTGCGGCCACGGTCGCCACGTGGCTGCGGCTTGGCGGCGGCGACCGGAGGGGCAGGCCGGGTGTCGCCGATCTGCGGCTTGCGGACGAGAGCGCGCTCGGCGGCATCGGCCGACGGCCGGCCCTCGTGCATCCGCTCCGGCAGCTCCGGCAGCTCGCCGTTGCCATGCGCCGACGGTCCATCGCCTTGGAGCACGGTCTCGTCATCGTCGTCGGCTTGATCGACCTCACCGTTGCCCTGGGCGACGCCGTTGCCAGTGGACGTGCCGGGCTTCTTGCGATTGCGCCCACCGCGCGACCCGCGACGGCGCTTGGAAGCGGTGCGTACGGTCGCGCCGCCGCCTGCTTCGTCAGCCGCCTCGCCCGGCGCTTCCGGCGTGGGCGCGCCGGCGTCGGCGTCCTGCACCATGGCAGGCGGAGCTGCGACCGGCAGCTGTTCGTGTTGGTCGTCGGTCATTCGGGTGATCCCTTCTCATGCGCCTGCCACAAGGGCCGGCGCGGCGACGGCCATCGGGGAGGTCCCCGGCACGGGCGGCATCGCCTTCGATCGAGTTGATGGAGTGCGCGTTGGTCGCGGTGGCTCGTGGGAGCCGGTCCGCCATGGTGCCCGGGAGCATCCGCCTGCGCAGGCGGAGCCGGGATGCATCGTCGGCAAGCAGCACGGTGCGGCCGTGCTCGCGTCGGATCAGGTTGTCGTTGAGGATCGCCGAAACCAGGTCGGGTGCACCGACGTCGGCGGAGTCTGAGCAGGTCAGCCGCCGGATGGGCATGCACACCCGGGCCAGGAGCGAGGTGATCCGCGCCCTGAAGAAGCTCATGTTGCCGGGCAGTCTAGCCCCGGGACCACCCGAACATCAGCGGTATCGGCGCATGTGCACGCTCTGCACCAGGCCCATCAAGGCAAAGAAGGTGACGATGCTCGATCCGCCGTAGGAGATGAACGGCAGAGGCAGCCCGGTGATCGGCATCAGGCCGATGCCCATGGCGATGTTCTGGAACATCTGCCACAGGACCATCGTGAACACTCCGGCGCAGATGTACGTGCCGAGCATGTCGCGTGACAAGCCAGCGATGCGCCAGATCCGCAGCAGCAGGATGGCGAACAGTCCGACCACGATCGAGCAGCCGATCAACCCGAACTGCTCCCCGATCGCCGAGAACGGGAAGTCGGCCCACTGCACGGGGATGTCCTTGGAGTTGGTGATCTGACCCTTCAGCCACCCCTGTCCGTCGATGCCGCCGGTGGCGATCGCCCGCAGCGAGTTGCGTCCTTGGAAGATCAGGTCCTTGAGGTGCGGGTCGGACGAGTTCTGATCGAAGAAGACGCGGATCCGGTCGATCTGGTAGTCGTTGACCACTCCACTGACCACGGCCGCGCCGACGGTCGCCGCCGAGAGCACGGTGATCAAGAGGATGTACTTCGCCTTGGCTCCGGCGGTCAACAACACGCCCATCATCATCGCGATCAACACCGATGCAGTGCCCAAGTCGGGTTGGGCGATGATCAGCGCTGTCGGCACGCCGACCAGGATCAGCCCTTTCACGAATCGTGCGTACACCAACGTGTCGGTGCGATCCTCGGCAAGGAACGCGGCGAGGGCGAGCAACGCCGTGAACTTGGCGAACTCGGCCGGCTGCACCTTCAACGGGCCGAAGTCGAAGCTGAGCCGCGCTCCACCGCTGATCGCCCCGGCGAGGATGACGAGCACGAGCAGCATCACTGTGACGCCGTAGAGGAAGCGGGCCCGCTCTCGCCACCAGTCGTAGTCGAAGGCCATGACGATGACCATCGTGATCACCGCGCCGAAGAGGAACACCTCCTGGCGAGTGACGTAGAGGTACGGGTTCGAGAACTTCGTCTGTGACGCCGAGTAGATCGTGAACAGCCCGATGATCGTCAGCGCGCTCTGCACGATGAGCAGGATCCAGTCGATGTTGCGACTGGGCGAGCCGGGGCTGGCTTTGATGTTGCCCAAGCCGGAGTCCGGCTTGCGCGACAACATGCTGAGCGCCATCGAGCCTCTTAGTCCCGGGCCTCGACTGCGTCGGGCATGCAGGTCGTGTCGGCGAGCTGCGTCGGCGGGGCTGTCACGACGGAGTTGAGGTCGAGCGGATCGCTCGGCAGCACCGGGTCCATGTACGTCTTCCCCGCCAGAGCAGTGAAGATGCACTTGACGACGGGGGCCGCGGCTTTCGACCCGTAGCCGCTCTTCTCCAGGTAGGCGACGACCGTGTACGGCTGCTGGTTGTCGAGGCTGAACCCGGCGAACGCCGACGAGTCGTTCCACGGGTAGCTGTTGGCGCCCTGCGGAGTGCCGGTCTTGCCGCCCACGGGCAGCGCAGCCAT
>DATBKA010000325.1:0-4780 GCA_036556105.1 Ilumatobacteraceae bacterium
TGTGTGGTGACGCGTCGATCGGGGAATGGGCGCGGGCGGTTGGGGTGGCGCAGCGACTGATCGGCGATGGCACAGAACAGGTCGTGCTGCTGTGGGTCGGTGCTGTGGCGGTGCTGGCGCCTCTTGACGCACTCATCGCGGTCAGCGCCGAACCGATGACGCTAGTGCCGCGCGCGCTGTCGCCGTTCCCCGCTGATGGGCTAGCACCGAGCGAGCACGACCTCTCCGAGGCCGGCTTGTACAGCACGACGATCACTGTGTTCCATTCGGCGGCGCGTCCTGCGCTCGAATGGCTCGCCGCCAACCTCGTCGGAACGGACGGTGTGGGACGAGTCCTCGAACGGGCCGCCCAACTCTTCGGTTGCGCCGTGTGTGCCGATGCGACGATCGGCGCCGGCAAGTGGCGGTGGACCGAGGGTGAACCTGCGTTGCTCGACGTCGACGGCTACGACACCGCACGACCGTGGTCGCTCGAACCCGACGCGCCGGAACCGCTGCGCGTCGAGGTCCTGGATCACCCGCAGCGGCGAGCCGCATTGGAGCGGGCGGCACCACAGGTGTCCGGCGCGCGTCAACCACTCAGACTTCCGGGCGGCATCGAGGTGGATGAACGGGTGCGACGTATCGTGGCCGCCAGCGCCAGAGAGGTTCCGTCCCCGTGGACCGCTCCGGGACGTTTCCGTGAGTGGCTCGGCGACCGGTACTGGCGTGTGCTGCACGGCGAGCGTCGGGATCTGCTGACCGCGTTCCCTGATCCGGACGGGCGCTCTGCCATCGACTTCCATCGGTGGTGCCGAGCTGCCTTCACGGTGGACGAGGTGCCGATGCTGCTGCCGGCGCCGCGACTCGATCGCCAACCGGTCACTGTTGCCGAGCGGCTTCGGGACGACGGGTTGAACATCGTCGGGTACTTCACGCGCCACTCCGGTCTCGGAGATGTTGCGCGCCGGCTGGCGGAGGCAGCTACGGCTGTCCAGCTTCCGCATGGCACCATCGCCTCGCAGCGCACCGACAGTCCCGTACGAGACGGCTCACGCGCCGACAACGAGGTGCGCTTCACACATTCGTTGTGTGTCGTGACGGCAGACCAGTTCCCCTATTTGGCCGCAGACCTTCCTGAGCTCTTCGCCCGGACGCGACGCATGATTGGCTACTGGTTCTGGGAGCTCGACTACGTGCCGCTGCAGATGCGTCAGGCGATCGCCTTCGTCGACGAGATCTGGGCCGGGTCACGATTCGTCACCGATGCGTTCGCCGCGGTGACGGCCGTGCCGGTGCGCCATGTGCCCATCCCCGTCGTCGAGCCGCAGCCAACCAAGCGGCGCCGCTCGGAGTTCGCTCGCCTTGCCGGGGTGGGGGAGCGTCCCCTGTTCCTTTGCACCCTCGACCACCTCAGCGTGACCGAGCGAAAGAACCCGGTCGGCGTGATCGAAGCGTTCCGGCGCGCGTTCGCGCCAGACGAGGGCCCGGTCCTCGTCGTCAAGACGATGAACGGACGGCTGCGTTGGCCGCAGCATCAACGGGTTCTTGCCGCCGCGGAGGGCCGCAGTGACATCGTGGTGTGGGACGAAGCCTTGGATCGGGCCGACCAGATGGCGCTCGTCGTTGCCGCCGATTGCATGGTTTCGTTGCATCGCAGCGAAGGGCTCGGGCTGCACCTCGCCGAGGCGATGTGGTTGGCCACGCCGGTCATCGCCACTCGCTACTCGGGCAACCTCGACTTCATGAACGACGAGAACTCGCTGCTCGTCGACGCCGAGCTCGTCAACGTCGAGAACGGGGAGCGCGTCTATCCGCCGCGAGCGAAGTGGGCTGCGCCCGACCTCGACCAGGCCGCTGCGGCAATGCAGAAGATCGTCACTGACTCGGAACTGGCTTCGCAGCTTGCCAAGGCCGGACGGCAGACGATGGAACGCCAGCCCACGCTCGCCGAGACGGGTAAGTTGATCCGCCGGCTCGTGCTCGGGGAAGGATGACGAGATGGGAGTTCGAAGCCAGCTGAGCTGGATCGTGAAGGGACGGGACAGCACGCAGGCGACGCTGGCGTCGCTGACGGCGGATCTGCAGGCGCTGCAGGCCAAGGTCGCCGCGCTGGAAGTGCAGATGGCGACGATGGACGTTCGCCAGCTCGACGAGTTCGACAAGATCCGTGATGCCGTCGCCGCGGCGACCGACGATCTCACGGCGCGAGTCGAGGCGATCCGCAGGCAGGTGGGCGGGGCGTGAGCGACGCCGATGACGACAGCCCGGCGGAACGGTTGGCACGGTGGACCGCCACCGATGCAGCGATCGGCGTCGCTGCCGAGGCTGAGCAGCTGCGGGCCACGCTCGCCGAGCGGGAGGCAGAGGTCGCTGATCTGCGCGCCCGCTTGGCGAACCTCGCCACTCGTGTCGGCCAGCTCGAGGCCGACAACCTCGCCTTGCGACGTTCCCGCGTGCCGATGACGATGGGGAGCCTTGCCTATCGCGGCTACCGGCGGACTCGCGCGTTCGGTGGACGTGTCCTCCGCCGTTTCGGGCTGCGCGGATGACGCTCGTCAGCGTCGTCGTACCCAGCATTGGGTCGAGAGGACATGTCCACGGGTCCGACCGCACGTTCGTCGTCGAGTCGGTGCGCTCGGTGCTGGCGTCTGCCGATCTCGACATCGAGGTGCTGATCGTCGCCGGCGCCGAGATGCCCGCAGCCGTGGTCGGCGAGTTGCGGTCGCTCGGTGATGTGGTGCGGATCGTCGACTATCGCGACTCGTTCAACTTCTCGGCGGTGGTCAACCTCGGCGCTGCGCATGCACGCGGGACCCACCTGTTGCTGCTCAACGACGACACGGAAGTGATCACGAAGGACTGGCTGGCGCGGATGGTTGCGGCCTGCGGACCGGACGTCGGCGCGGTTGGGGCGAGGTTGCTGTTCGAGGACGGCACGCTGCAGCACGCCGGCCACACCTACCGGAGTGCTGCCGGTCATGTCGGTTTCGGGATGCCTGGCAACAGCGTCGGCCGCAATGGCATCCTGACGCGGCGGCGTGAGGTGATCGGGGTGACGGCGGCGTGCATGCTCACTCCGTTCGCGGTGTTCGATGCCGTGGGTGGATTCGCCACCGGTCTGCCCGGCAACTACAACGACGTCGACTACTGCCTGAAGGTGCGCATGGCCGGATGGTCGATCCTCTACGAGCCCGACGCAGCGCTGTACCACTTCGAGTCGAAGTCCCGGACGCCCGGCATCAAACCGGAGGAGATCGACTTCGTCCATCGTCGGTGGTTCACGCGGCTTGCCGAGGATCCGTTTTCGCCGGCGACTGTGTAGCCGCTCCGCCTCGAAACAACGGCTGAGCTGGTGCGACGCGCGTCTAGGGAACCGTGTGACACCCCTGGTTTAGGGTGGTGATCAGCGACTTCCCCCGCACATTCAGGTTGTTGGTGTCTCCCGAAAAGGGGGTGTCGTGGTGTTGGTGGACGAGGTGCAGCGGCTGGTCGAGCGGGTGTGCGCGGTCGACGCCGGGTGTGCTGATGCGAGCGTGTTGCGGGCTGCGGTTGCTGATCTGCGCCGGTTGCGGTCGTGGCTGGAAGGACGCGAAGTCGCCCTGGCCCGGGCCGTGGCAGTCGTGTCGTCGTATCCGGAGAAGACCCTGGCCGAAGCGGCCGGATCAACGTTGCGTCACGCCGAACAGGTCGTGCGTCGCGCCGACACTGCCACCGAGATCCCCGCCTTCGACGTGTCGTTGCAGGCCGGGCGGGTTACAGGCGAGCATGTCGACGCCCTCGGGCGGGTGTTGCGCCAACTCGCCCCCGAGACTCGAACTCGCCTGGTCGACCATGCCGAGCAGCTGTTGGCGGTGGCGGAGGTGTCGACCGCGGACGAGTTCGCCCGTGCCGTGCGCCGCCAAGCACGCCGCTTGGAGCCCGAAGGCGACGCCGAGGCCCGTCTGGGGCGGCAACGGCAGGCGGTGCGCTTGAACACGTGGATCGATCGAGACACCGGCATGGGCCGCTGGAGCGCGGCGTGGGATCCGGTGACGATGCTGTTGCTGGAGAACCGCCTCGACGCCCAAGTCGACGCCTTGTTCCACGACACCACCCCCGAGGGCTGTCCTACCGACCCGCTCGACAAGCAGGGTTTCTTGCGTGCTCACGCCCTGTTGGCTCTGCTCGACGGGGGCGGGGTGCGTCTCGGCCGCCCGGAGATCGTTGTCGTGGTCGATCACACCCAACCCCAACCCGACGGCACCCCGACCATCGACTGGGACCTGCCCATCGACATCCCCCGCCGCGTCCTCGATGATCTCGCCGGGCGGGCTGTCACCCACACCGTGGTCGTGCGTAACAAGACGATCATCTCCGCCCCCGGCGAGATGAACCACGGCCGCAGCCGGCGCCTGGCCACCGCCGATCAGCGCCGCGCCCTGCACGCTCTCTACCCGCGATGTGCCATTCCGGGGTGCGAGGCTCGGTTCAGCCGCACCCGCCTCCATCACGTCGTCCACTACAGCGACGACGGGCTGACCGACCTGATCAATCTGCTTCCGGTGTGCAGCCACCACCACGCCAAGATCCACAACGACGACTGGCTACTGACCCTCACCCCCGACCGCCAACTCACGATCAAACTCCCCGATGGAACCGTCATGACCACCGGCCCACCACGACGCAACGCGGCATGAGTGCCATCAACGATGTAGAGGCACCACCTCGTCGAACCGCGCGTAGGGGGTCCAGACGGTGCGCGCCCCGGAGGCGAGGAGAGCCGTGGAGAGGTTGCGCCCTGCTGCGTCGAAGCTGCCTG
>DATBKA010000326.1:0-3351 GCA_036556105.1 Ilumatobacteraceae bacterium
ACCCGTCTCGGCGAGGGCGACGACTCCTCGGTACTCGCCGGTCCGATGCGCCTCCGGATCTAGACGGCGAGCAGGTCGCGAGCGCCGGTGTCGCTCGACGGGTGCCGGAGCTTCGACATCGCCCGGGCCTCGATCTGGCGGATGCGCTCGCGAGTCAGGTTGAAGTGCTCGCCGACCTCTTCGAGGGTTCGTGGCTCGCCGCGGTCGAGGCCGAAGCGCAGCTTGAGGATCTCGCGCTCGCGCTCGTCGAGCGGTGCGAGCAGCCTGGCGATCTCCTCGGGGAGCAAGGCGGTTGCAGCGACCTCGAACGGAGACTCGGCGGAGCGGTCCTCGACCACGTCGCCGAGCTCGGCGTCGCCGTCTTCGCGCAGCGGCTCGCTGAGCGAGAGCGGCTCGGCGGCGAAGCGCAGTGCTTCGGTGACCTTGTCTTCCGGCATCTCCACTTCGCGAGCAAGCTCCGACAACGTTGCCGGTCGGCCGAGCTTGAGTTCCAGCCGGCTGCGCGCCTTCTGCAGCCGGGCGAGCGTGTCGCCGGCGTGCACCGGAAGGCGGATCGTGCGCCCGGTGTTGGCGATGCCGCGGGTGATGGCCTGGCGGATCCACCACGTCGCGTAGGTGGAGAACTTGAAGCCCTTACGCCAGTCGAACTTCTCCACGGCGTGCATCAGGCCGAGGTTGCCCTCCTGGATGAGGTCGAGCAGCGGAAGCCCCGATGCCTGGTACTTCTTGGCGATGGACACCACGAGTCGGAGGTTGGACTGCACGAACGCCCGCTCGGCGTCTTCGCCTTCTCGAGCGGCGCGGCGCAGCTCCCGCTTCTTGGCCGTGGTGAGATCCTTGCCGGTGTGGTCGAGCTCCTCGATCGCCGACTTGCCGGCTTCGATCTGCTTGGCGAGCCTCACCTCGTCGTCCTTGGTGAGCAACATGTATTGCCCGATGTCGGTCAAGTACAAGCGAACTAGGTCTTCTTCGTCGCGCTCAACTCGATCTTTCGCCACGAATGCTCCTCGAACGGGGTGAGTGTTCACCTCCCGGTAACCCGGGGGGCGATTGACTCACGATACCCACATGGTCAAGACCTCCCACCCGGCGCAGCGTTTTCGGCGCGAGGACGACCGCCCATCGTGAATTCAGATACGAACGTACCGTGTATCGTTCGCGGGCATGGCGAGTCCAGCGGATGGTCGCAGCGACCCCGCCGAGGTCGACCTGACGATGGTGACGATGACCTTCGTCGCCGCCGACGCAGCCGCCCTTGCCGGTGTCCTGTCCAAGTATGTGGTGCTGACGCGGATGCAGGCCGGGTGCCGCAACGTCGATCTGTGCGCGTCGGCGACTCGACCGGACCGTTTCCTCGTCGTGCAGAAATGGGAGACCGGCGCCGCGCAACGCGCTCACTTCGACAGCCAGGTGATGATCGACATGGCCAGGGCGTGCACGGGCTTGCTGAGCGCGCCACCCGAGATCGATCTGTGGGACCCGGCCAGTGCCCACGACTTGCTGTAACACTCGAGCCGCGCACCGCTAGCGTTCGATGCGTACACGTTCGCCCAAGGAGGCGTCGATGCCAAACCCCATCCTCAACGAGCGCACCTGGAACCAGGCGGCACGCAACCCCGGTTGGGCCGCGCCCGACCCGGTGACGCGAGCTCAGCCGATCACCGACGGGCCGATCAGCTCGTGGCGTCCGCAGGTGATGACCGTGGGCGGCACGCTCAGCGCGGCCGGAGTGCTGATGGTCCTGCTGCTCGGATCGGCGGCGGTCGGTTGGGGGATGGGCCCGGAGCGGCAGGGTGAGGTTCGCGGCTTTCCGGCGCTGGCCTTGGTCGGTCTGCTGGTCGGCTTTGCCTGCGTCATCGCCATGTACTTCCGTCCGACGTGGGCCAGGGTGCTGGCTCCGGTCTACGCACTCGCCGAGGGGTTCTTCCTCGGCGTCATCTCCAAGGCATATGAGAACGCTTACGACGGGATCGTCGTGCAGGCGGTCGGTGCCACCCTCGGGGTGTTCGCGGTGATGCTGATCCTGTACCGGACGCGAATCATCAAGGTCACCGATCGCTTCCGGCGCATCGTCATCACTGCCACGCTGGGTTTGATGGCGTTCTACTTCGTGTCGTTCATCATCCGCCTGATCGCCGGCGCCGATTCGGTCAGCTTCCTGCAGTCGGCCAGCGGCCTGGGCATCTTGTTCAGCGTGTTCGCCGCCGGCCTGGCGGCGATGAACCTGGCGCTCGACTTCGACTTCATCGAGCGTGGCTCGAAGCAGGGCCTACCCAAGGGCATGGAGTGGTTTGCCGCGTTCGCCTTGGTCGTCACGCTCGTGTGGCTGTACCTCGAACTGCTGCGTCTGCTCAGCAAACTGCAACGGCGCTGACGCGTCTTGGCTCCCCGGGGCTCCAGATGGGGCCGCGGACCGCTTGACATAGGGTGTACCCCGAAGGTGCAACACGAATACAAGTTGCACACAACTACCAGACAGGTACAACTCGAAAGCAGGTGAGTCCCCGTGACGGGTCTCGCAATCATCGGCATTGCCGCCGCAGCCGTCGTGCTGCTGCTGGTGATCGTCATCCTCAAGTCGATCACGCTGATCGGACCAGCCCAGGTCGGGCTGGTCAACAAGCGATTCGCGCGCAAGCGCCTCGGCGACGACGACCCCGTCGCCTTCCACGGTGAGGCCGGCTACCAGTCGCAGTTGTTGATGCCGGGTCTGCGCTTCAAGATCTGGCCGGTCTTCAGCGTCTCTCGATTCCCGTGGGTGCAGGTGCCCGCGGGTGAGATCGGCGTCGTCGTTGCTCAGGTCGGTGGTGCGCTGCCGATCGGTGCCAAGAGCGCCGTGTACAAGCCCGAGTTCGGCAACTTCGCCGACATCGAATCGTTCGTCGTCAACGGTGGTCAGAAAGGTGTGCAGCGACCCGTGCTGCCTCCGGGCACGCTGCTGCCGATCCATCCCGTCGGCTTCATGGTGCTGACGCCGCACAACATCTACGGCCAACCGATCTCGACCGACCTCAGTGTCGCCGCCCGCCGCAACCAGTTGAACGCGACCTCGTTCGGCCTCGATCCGGCGCAGCTGCAAGTCGTCGTGATCGCGCCGCAGGGCGAGCAGGACGTGATCGGCATCGTCACCGCCCTGGAGGGTGAGCCGCTCGATCGCGGCGACATCGCCAGCCGCCTCGGCGGGTTTGCCGACGTCGCCGACATGGAGGAAGCCGGGGCCGCCGACGCCGAGATCATCGAGATCCTCCTCGGCAACAAGAACGGCGACCACAACAACTATCAGGACTTCCAGAGGTTCCTCGACGCCGGTGGGCGAATCGGCCTCCAGCACGACCCGTTGCTCTACGGCGC
>DATBKA010000327.1:0-1577 GCA_036556105.1 Ilumatobacteraceae bacterium
GCGACGTTCCACACGGAGTGCTGCGGAGGCGGCGAGTTCTTCGCCGTGTGGCAGCTCGGTGGCATCGTCGTTGCCGTCGCCGAGCGCCAGGTCTCGATCTACTACCCACTCGACTCAGGCCTGACTCCCCACGAGCTCGCCCTGCCCTGATGTCCTCACGCAGCGTTTGAGGACGGGCGCCCCGTATCGGGGCAGCACTCGTCAAACGCTGCTGGCGGGTGGGGTGGTGATGTGCGAGAGCTCGCGGATGCGGGCGAGCAGCAGGTCGACACCCGGGCCATCGACATCGCCCTGGACGATCACGTCGGCGAAGCGCTTCGTCGGTTCGATGTACTGGAAGTGCCCTGGCCGCACCGACGAGAGGTATTGGTTGACGACATGGTCGGTGGTGCGGCCACGATCCTCGACGTCGCGCTTGAGGCGGCGGATGAAGCGCACGTCGGCGTCGGCCTCGATGTACACCTTCAAGTCGAAGCGGTCGCGCAGCGCCGGTTCCCACAGCACGAGGATCCCCTCGACGATCACGACTGGCGCGGGATGGATGAGGCGGACCACGTCGCTGCGGTTGTGCACGGCGAAGTCGTAGGTCGGCGCCTCGATCGATTCGCCTGCGGCAAGCCGGCCGAGGTGATCGTTGAGCAGCTCCCAGTCGTATGCCGAGGGATGGTCGTAGTTCGCGGCGACACGTTCGTCCCACGATTGATCGCTGCGATCGATCTGGTACATGTCGATGCGGATCAAGGCAACGGTGTCGTCGCCGGCGCGCTCGGCCAGCCGCTCGCAGATCATCGTCTTGCCGGCGCACGTGCCGCCCGTTACGCCGATCAGAAACGGTCGGTGGGCTGCGGACATCGCTGCGGAGATTACCGGTGGATGCGGGGGTGCTTGTATTGCACCACCTCGACCGACAAGGCTTGACGACGTGACCGATGGTTCAACCGCTCTCAACGAACGCGAAATGGCCATCATCAGTTTCGAGTCGTCCTGGTTCACACTCGCCGAGCCACGCCACGTTGTCATCCGAGCGCGTTTTGCCTGCTCCGTGGAGGAATACAATCTCGAGCTGAATCGGGTCATCGATCATCCCGCGGCTATGGGGTTCGATCCGCTCACCGTTCGCCGGCTACGGCGACACCGTGAACGGCGCCGCCGGGAGCTGATCGAGGGCGCGGCGAATGGGGACTAGCCCGAGGGGGACTGAGGAGCACACATGAGTAACGAACAGCCGAGCCGCCCGCGGCGATCGGGCAGCAGCGCTTCGCCGATGGGCTCCACGCTCGCCATCGTCATCGCCATAGCCGCCGTGGTGGTCGGCTTCTTGATCCTGAAGAACATCCGCGACGACGATGGCGACAGCAGCTCCAACACGACCGTGCCGACCGCAACCACGGTCGACGCCAACTCCACCACCACAGTGGCCACGCTGCCCGCCGAGTCGACGACGACGATCTTCACGCCGACCACCGACGGCGCATTGGTGATCGTGGCCAACTCATCGCACCAGAACGGTGTGGCCGGCCAGCTCAGCACGGCGTTGCAGGGCCAGAACTACACGATGGGGACGCCTACCAACGGCA
>DATBKA010000328.1:0-6558 GCA_036556105.1 Ilumatobacteraceae bacterium
GAGCAGGGCAACCGATGTGTCAAGGTTCAGACCGTGAGCCAGATAGAGCGCGATGAACGCGATGATCGAGGCGGAAACGATGGCGACCATCACCGGG
Organism: Ilumatobacteraceae bacterium; assembly: GCA_036556105.1. GTDB lineage: Bacteria > Actinomycetota > Acidimicrobiia > Acidimicrobiales > Ilumatobacteraceae > JAENVT01. The sequence goes on from DATBKA010000328.1 coordinate 98, forward strand.
CTGTGACCGTCGAGGATCGATGGCAGCAAGAAGGCGACAACCACAGCCAAGCTGGCGACGAGGCCGGCCAGAGCGCCGAGGCCGCGCCACCGTCCGAGCAGCAGCACGGCGATGACGAAGAGAATGGTCAGCGTCCACATCGATGTGGACCGTTGGTAGTCGTAAAAGGCGAACGAGGCGGTGCCATCGTCGTGCACCGTCATCGTCACGAGGATGTGCTCTCCGCTGTGCAGATGAGGAACGGATCCGATGGGTTGTTCGATCGCTGGACCCGTCGCCGCGGGTACTCCGCCACCCCGTTCTTCTTCTGGCTGTGGCGTGTCGTGGCCGGGAAAGTGGAGGCGGACGAAGTTGCATGGCGTGTTGTCCTCTGCGCTGGTCCCGCTGCAGGGAGCGACGTCGACGCCGATCACATCGGCCTTGAGCGGTTCGTCGTCGAACACGTCGGCGTTGGCGCGCTGAGTGTGGCCGGGCCAGTAGGCGATCACGCCGACGACCGTGAGCAGGGCGGCCAGGCCGACCGCGGCCCAGACGATCAGGCCGACTCGTTCGGGACCCGGTTCACGCCACGTCGGCAACTTCACGCTGCGCTCGCCATCGGGAGGGTGTGGTGGTCCTGCCCGCCGAGGACCGTCTCCATCGCCAAGTGAGTGATCGCCTGCACCATGTTGGTCAGTTGTACACGCGCAGCAGGCGCACGGGTGAACATTGCCCACTTCGTGCTCGGTGAGGCACGCGAGCACGGTCACCACCGCAACCGCTGAGCGATCGTGCAGTATGACGCAGAGAATGCCGGTTGCACTGCGCTCCGAACCCGCCTTTGTGAGGTGGGCGACAGCCGAAGGGGTGTCGTTGCTCGGCAGCGCGGTGACAACCGTGGTGTTGCCGTTGGTCGTGTACGACGCGACCGGCTCTGCAGCGAAGACCGGAATCCTGTTCGCGTTGCGTGCCGCGCCGTACCTCCTGCTCGGTCTGATTGCCGGGCCGGTCGCCGATCACGGCGATCGACGACGGTTGATCATCGGGGGGAACCTCGCCCAAGGCGTGTTGGTGGCGACGATTCCGCTCGCCCAGCTCTTCCACCATCTGACCATCGCCCACATCTACGCGGTCGCCGTTCTGTCAGCGGTCGCCTGGGTGTTCGCCGATGCGGCCGTGTTCGGAGCCGTGCCTGCGATCGTCGGACGGGAACGGCTGGCCGCGGCCAACGGAGTGCTCTCGAGCCTGCAATCAGCGAGCGACATCGGTGGGCCGGTCTGCGCCGGGTTGCTCGTTGCCGGTGTTGGCGCCGTCAATGCCGTGTGGGTCGACGCGGCGAGCTTCATCTTCGCGGCAGCTGTGCAGGTGCGGATACGAGGTGACTTTCGAACCTCGCCGCGCAGCGTTGAATCACCCACAGTTCGTGCCACCATCCGCCGCGCCACCCGCTACGTACGCGACCACCGGGTCATCGCCACGCTTCTCGTCGCCGGCTTCGGGAACTCGTTCGGGTTCGGGATCATCATCGGTCTGCTCGTGCCGTACGCGGTGGAGCACCTCTCGATCGAGGTGGGTGACGGACGCGTCGCCTTCCTCTTCGGAGCGCTCGGTGTCGGCAGCCTCATCGCGGGTGTGTCGCTGGCGCGGGTGTTCCGCCCGCGCCGTGTGCGGGTGATCACGCCGGCGTCGCTTGTCGTCTCTGCTCTTCTTGCGGCCATGCTCGCGGCGAGTCACTCCTATGGCATGGCGCTGATCGTGATCGCACTGTTCTCCTGTTCGATCACGTTGACGATCATGATCGGCATCACCTATCGGCAACTCGCCGTGCCCGACGACCTGCGCTCCAGCGTCAACGTGATGGGCCGGATGATCGCATGGGGCGGACAACCATTCGGTGCGGTCTGCGGTGCGCTCATCGCCAGCTTCTCGACGGTCGTCGCGGCCTACGGCGTCGCTGCCGCCGTGATGGCGATCAGCGCGCTCGGAGCCGGGGCGTCGCTCCGTCACCGCGCTGCGCTGGCCGAACTGGCAGAGGCGTCTTGACGCTCACGTTCAGCTGCTCACTCGCCCGCCAACGATCCTCCATCGTCGGCGAACATGACGTTGCGGCTGTTTCCCGTTAGGGGCGCGGTCCCGCCATACGCGGTGCCGACGGATTCGATGCCGCCGCCGGGGACGTTCGGGCAGTATCGAGACGGATACTGATAGGTGTTGCGCGGCTCTCCGACCCACTCGAAGTGCATCCCATCGGACTTGAGGAAGTTGCCGCCCCACGCGAAGCCGTGCTTGCGGAAGATGCGCACGATGCGGCAGTCCATCTTGGGTACGCACCCTTGACAGTTGGCGACCGTGTTCATGTCGATGGCCTGCGCCCAGGAGTGCCGCGACAGGGTGCCGAGCTGCGACCCGACGAGGCGCGTGAATCGCGGGCCGAAGCAACCCCCGTAGGTGTTGGTGTTGGCGAGATCGATGTGCCCGGCCAGGCCGTAGTCGACGACTTCCTGCAACGCGGCCGACAGGTCAGCCTTGATGTTCTGATTGCAGACAGCAGACACGCCGGCCGGGTAGAGGTCGCGGCTCGGCACATAGCTGGCGCGCCAGGCGTCGTCGACCGTGACGGCGTCATTCGCTGCGACGTGAAAGGAGAACATGCCCAGCGCCTTCTTCGTTCGCGCCAGGCCGATGGTGCTGTCCGGATCCAACGGGTCCCATGAGCGGCGGACGCGTATGTTCGGATCAGTGCTCAGTCCGCGTGCCGCCAACGCCGATTCGAGTTGGCCTCGGGTGAACTGTCCGTAGATCACCACGCTCGTGTCGAGCGTGGCTCCGAGCAGATCGGCCTGCGCAGTGGACATCACCACTTCGGCGCCACCGATTTCGCCGTCGGGAGCGACTCGGCCGACGATCGCTTGCACGATCGAGCCGTCGGCAGCCTCGAGATCGACAACGTCGCCCGCCTGCGCGGAGAACAGGCCCGCCGACGTCTCGCTCATCACGATCGTTCCCGCAGCGATCGGGCTGGACACGCCGCGGCCGAGGATGGCGCCGATCGAATCCAATGGCATCGCCGTGATCGACACCGGGTAGTACCAGGCCCCGAACGGTCCCGGCGCCTGTTTGACGACTGCTCCGCCACGACTGACGCGCAGGAGTCCTGTGCCGAAGCCCCGCGTCGGCACGCCCCATCCGCCCGCGTCTTCGGCGGCAGCTTGGGCACCGGCAGTGACAGCGGGCTGCAACGGTCCGAAGTTGTACACGGAGACGAGATCACCGAGCGGGGTGACGTTCTGCGCCGGCGCCCCGCCGCTGGCGGCCGATTCGATCACTTCTGGTGCAGCCGCGGACCCGGGCACGGCCGCAGACAACACCGCCACGGCTACGAGCGCCGCCACCATTCGTATCGACCTCGACCCCAGCACGATGATCGTTCTAGCACCGAAGGCGATGAGAGTCGCATCGGTCGACGTCTCGATTCACGGATACACCGTGCACGACTTCGGAATCGTCAAGAGCGGGAACGGGTCGACCGCGGCGCCGCCCTGTGGATGTACCTCGAAGTGCAGGTGATAGTTGCCGGGACCTGCGTCGCCGGTGTCACCGACATAGCCGATCACCTGACCACGCGTCACTGTGTCGCCCACCTTCAAACCGTCGGCAAACTTCGACAGGTGGGCGTAGAAGTAGTACGTGCCGCTGCCGTCCGACAGTTGCAGCTTCCAGGCGTTGCCGGAGAGCATGGCGTCGGCGTTGCCGTCGATCGCCTGACGAATCAGTGTGCCGTTGCCGACCGCGAAGACCTCCTGCCCGAGACTGGCCATCAGATCGGTGCCTTCGTGAATGCGTCCACCCGGTCGTGGTTGTCCGAAGCTCGTCTTGCTCACGTAACACATCGGCAACGGGTTCATCGGGAAGATGAGAATGCCCGACTGCGACAAGCGGAGGGCTGGCTTCAACGCGGCCGCACTGGACTCGACGCGACTGATGGTCGGGTTTGCCGCTAGCGCTGGGGCGACCACCATCATGACCGCGAGAACGATCATCCCCATGGCACGACCAATGAGTGCACGGCGATGGGAGTCGATCGCGACCATTGATGCCCTTCCGTTGAGGTGACGTGGCAACCATCCGCCCGCCGGAAGAGTATCGGCACGATTCTCGCCGAGCTGGAGTGAATCGCCGTGCCTGTCGTTCTGTCTTTGGGTGACGCACTCGTGCAAGTGTGAGGTGATGAACGACGAGACGACACGCGCCGTGAGCCTGACCCGGCTGAGTCACGGCCGATATCAAGCGGTCAACGCCCGCGGCGGGACGATCGAGTTCTCGACCGATCGCGAGCAGACGTTCACCCCCGTCGAGCTGTTCCTGGCCTCGATCGCCGGATGCAGCGCGATCGACGTCGACTTCATCACCGCCAAGCGTTCCGAGCCGCTGCGCTTCGACGTGTCGATCACGGCAAACAAGGTCCGCGACGACCACGGCAACCATCTCGTCAATTTCGCGGTGTCCTTCGATGTCGCCTTCCCCGATGACGAGGGTGGGCGCGCCGCTGCGGACGTTCTGCCGGATGCCATCGCCCGCACCCACGATCGGTTGTGCACGGTCAGCAGGACCGTCGAGATCGGCAGTCCGGTTGCGATGGGCATCGCCGACGACGGTGTCGCTCAAACCTGAGTGGCTGCAACGGGAACAGCGCGACTTTCGCAGTACACAGGCCTACGGGTGTGACGTTGACCTGTTCGCGACGAGGAATGGCCTGACGAAATCCAAGACTTCACTCGCCCGGCGAAATGCGTCCCAGTGGTTGGCGTTCGGCAGGACGTGGGTCGGGATGCCGCGAGACTGCGCATAGGCGAGCTCGTCGTCAGAAAAGCCACCCTCGTCAGCGCCGACGTACCACAGCATCGGGGCGCGGAGGTCGTCCGACGACGCCGACCATTCCACCGATCCGCGGAGCGCCGCGACCAGACACTCTGGCTGATTGTGCACCACCCACTCTTCGATCAAGGCCCTGGGCATAGCCAGCGATCCGAGCACCGCTCGGATCCCGTCGTCCGAGCTAACCGCCTCAGCAAGTGACTCATAGCGCACGGTGGGGTCATCGGCGCGCGTGCGCAATGGACCCGAGCCGTGTACCACCGAAACGACCCGGTTGGGATGTAACGCAGCAACCGACAGTGCGTTCTTGGCACCAAGCGAGAATCCCCACAGCGCCGCACGTTGGACGGACTCAGCATTCAAGACGGCCACGACATCGCGGGCGATGAGACGTTCGTCGTAGACGGCGCTGTCCACCGGCTTATCGCTCGCGCCATGACCCAGTCGGTCGACGGCGATCAACTGCCAGCCATCGTCGACCAGGCACCCGTACCCGCAGTCCCACCACTGATCGGCCCACTGAGCAAGTCCGCCGAGCAGCACCAGCGTTGGTCCCGTGCCCTCAGCTCGGTAGCTGATCGAGAATCCACGCGAAGAGGTGAACGATGGCACCGCACGTGACGCTAGCCACCGACCCGGTACACGCTCGCCAAGGCCGAGCGGACCCGCGCCAGCGATCAACGCCAGTCGTCGACGGACACGGTGCGGTGCAGCTGCAGCTTCCAGGCTTGCATCGTCGCCGAGACGTCGCCGCCGACGACTGCGACGCGGATGCCACCGGGCGGGTAGGCGGGCACGATGTCGTCGTCGGGGCGGGTGAGGTAGTCGGCCGGCCAACTCGGGGCGGTCGAGGGACCGAGGCCGAGGATGTCGTTGCGCATCATCGGGAAGAACCCGCTCGCCCGGAAGTTTCCGAGCCGGATCGTCGCCCGATCGTGGAGATGGTCGACCACCGCCCGCTTCGTGTACCCGTCGGCGGCGAGATGATGAGCACGCTTCTCTGACAACATCACCAGCGCGCCCGTCTGCGGTATCTCGAAGTCCTGCAGCGTCGAGGCAACGCGGTCGAGATCGCCGTAGTAGTAGTTCCCGTTGTGCGCCCAGCCGCCGAGCAGGATGCTCACGACGCTGTCGCTGGCCGCGTAGCCGAGATCAACGTGGAACGGCTGCCACGGGCTGCCGGCCTCGTTCTCGGCGAAGGCGAACGCCCACGACACCGCACTTCCTTGGGCCGGTGTCGCGTTGATGCCGAGCTGTGCTCCGCCGAGCGTGCGCAGCATGAGGTTGAGTGTTCGCCCGATGGTTGCGTTCGCCCGATGTCCGGGGCCCAGCGCGTTGAGCCCACCGACCATGCCGATCTCGCGACTGATCGGACCGTTGACGAGTTGGGCGAAGGCGAACGAGTTGACGGAGCGAGTCATCGATTCGAACTGGATGTCTCCGAACACGGACGCGGTGGCGAGGATCACGGGGAGGTAGTCGGGTCGAGCGCCGGCCATGACGGCGTTGATCGCCACCATCTCGACCGTCACCCGCCGTCCCTCCGGTCGAAACGTCTCGGTGACGACTGTGTCTGGTGCGCGACTCGTGCCGCGCAACATCGCCGC